>JAHJQK010000011.1 GCA_018819135.1 Pseudomonadota bacterium
ATGCAAGATGTGCTGGGACTCAAATAACGATTAAATTGCGGATTGCGAATTGCGGAATGCGGAATTGAAATCAACAAATGAAAGATTCCGAATTCCGAAATCCAAATTCCGAATTTGTTAGAAAGGGAAGGAGAAAGAATGAAACAACCTTGGAAAACAGAGAAGTGGTTTGTCAGTCCTTGGAATTACGAACCGGTGGTTACCTCGAAATTTCAGTTTCCGCCGGCCAAGGAGATCAAGATTCATGATATTACCCTGCGGGACGGAGAGCAGCAAGCGGGAATCGCCTATACTTTAGAAGATAAAATGAAAATCGCCAAGGCCTTGGCCGAAGCAGGAGTGCACCGCATCGAGACAGGAATGCCGGCGGTCTCTAAGGAGGATGAACGGGCGATCAAGGAGATCGTTCAGGCAAATTTTGGGCCGGATATTTTCGCTTTTTCCCGTTGCATGGTTTCGGATGTGAAGCTGGCCAAAGAGTGCGGGGTGAATGGGGTTGTGGTGGAGATTCCCTCGAGCGAGCATATCATCAAGCATGCTTACGGGTGGGAGTTGCAGAAAGCCATCGATCTTTCCATCGGAGCCACTTTGCTGGCTAAGGAATTAGGCTTATACACGGTCTGGTTCCCGATCGATGCTTCGCGGGCGGATATGAATTGGTTTTTAGATTTGATCGAGAAGATTTCCATCGAGGGGCATATGGATGCGTTGGCCGTGGTGGATACCTTCGGGGGTATTTCACCCCATGCCATTCCGCACCTGATCAAGAGGATTCAGGAACGCGTTAAGAAACCCTTGGAGCCACATTTCCACGATGATTTTGGTATGGGAGTGGCCAACACGCTGATGGCCCTGGCGTGCGGGTGTACGGTGGCCCACACCACAGTTACAGGAATCGGCGAGCGAGCGGGTAATGCCGCCATGGAAGAGTTGGTCCTGGCCCTTTTGACTATGTACGGGATTGATATAGGGATCAAGACGGAGAAATTTTACAGCCTTTCCAAGTTAGTGCGGGAACTGTCAAACACGCAGATTCCTTCCAACCGCCCCATCGTGGGGGAGACGCTCATGAACGTGGAGTCCGGAATTGTGACCAGCTGGGTGAGGCGCTGCCGGGAGGAAAATCCCCTGGAGCTTGGCCCGTTTGTTCCTTCCTTAGTTGGGCAACGCCCCATCGAGATCGTCATGGGTAAGAGCAGCGGGATCGATTCAGTGGCCGAATGGCTGGAAAAGATCGGCGGCGATGCTTCCCAGGAGCAGCGCGAGGCTATCGTTTTAAAAGTGAAGGAAGCTTCGATCCAGAAGAAAGGGTTGCTGACGGAGCAAGAGTTTAAAAAGATCTTCGATCAAGTGGTTCACGGATAATCGGAAAATTCGAAGTTCGGAGTTCGGAGTATCGAGTTCGGGGGTTAAGACTAATTGCTCCGAACTCTGAACGAAACATTCCAAACGAATCATTCTTTATTGCCATTCCTCTGTATTCGTATCTCTTCATTTTATCTTTTGGTCCACCATCTGGATGGCTTTTTTCGGGCAGATATCAAGGCAGGTTGAGCAGCCCTGGCAGAGTTGCGGGTTGATCTCCGCTGAGGCATCAGTCAGGATAATGGCGTTGCAATGTCCGATCTCTACACACATCCCGCAGGAAGAGCATTTTTCCGGATCAACCTGGGCAACGCCGGCCCAGACCGTCAGCTCCGCTGCTGATTTAATTTCCTGGATAAGCAGGTCCCGAATATCTCTTACTGCCTGAAAGCCCATCTTCTGCATGTAATTTTTCAAGGACTTCATCCATTTTTCCAGAAAGCCGAACCCGTGGATCATGGTCTCGGTGCAAATTCCGACGGAGTCGGCGCCGCACATGATCATTTCTACGGCGTCTTCCATGGAAGCGATCCCGCCGGTCCCGATGATATGGGGGGAGGGTCCGACCATTTTTCGGATCTCAAAAACATCCCGCAGGGCCAGGGGCTTGATCCATGGTCCAGAAAGGCAACCCATGGTATTTTCCCCCTGCAGGTTATAAATGGGCTTTTTGTAGTTCCAGATGTCAATGGGAGGAATGCCCAGGCGATTGGCTACGCTGCAAACCGCTGCCGCCCCGGCCCCCAAGGCCACCTTAGAAACATCAGCGATCCGGCCTCCTTCAGGTGTAATCTTGGCGATAAGGGGAAGTTGGGTGACTTCTCGGGTTTTTTCAAGCACCAGGCGCACCGAGGTTTCATCCTGGCCCATGCTTGCTCCAGAGGAAGGACGGTTCTCCTTAGGGGCCTTCGCAGATACGTCCACATTAAAGGACATATTCGGGCAGCAGAAGTTCAATTCGAGGATTTGCGCTCCGGCAGCTTCAAAACGCCGGGCCGCATCCTGCCACCCATCCAGGTCCGCCTGGACGTAAGAGTAGTTGGCAATGATGATCATCTCCCTGCATTTTTTCCGTGCTTCTTCCACCAAACGGAGTCCACTCTCCATATCCAGACGGAATTCAGCGGTGAAAGTGTGAAGTTTTTCTTTTTTCAGCCAGCGGTAACGAGGTTGATAGTTAATGTAAGGGACTGGGTTGAAAGTCTGTTTGATGACCGCCGCTCCCCAACCGCATTTCTCGGCGAGTTCTAACTGATCTACCCGTTTAGTTGTCGGCCCGGAAGCCACCATGAAGGGGTTTTTCAGTTCCACATTGCCAATTTTGACCGGCAGGTAATAAAGATCATCATTCATCTAAAACCTCCTAAAATAATTAGCCACAGAGGTCACAGAGCCCACAGAGATCAATTAGAAATCAATGATCAATAACCAAAATACAGAAACATGGGGAAAAAGTATTTTGTCTGATGTTGCAATTTTTCTATTTGATTGTTGAATTTATTCTCTGTGCCCTCTGTGTTCTCTGTGGCTTAAGACAGGGAGACTTTTCGTCCTTCCTCCATCGAAACATATCCCGCATATAATACCTCAGCCACCTGCTTGGCCAGATCTAAATTTGTGCGGGGTTGACGGTCGAAAGCAATGGCCTCCATGAAATCCTGAATTTCATGGGGGTACCCCAGGAGCCACTCTTCGTGCGGATTGGGGAACGAAAGCCCGGCTTTGGTTTCCTGCTTCTCGTTAAAATAGACATCTTTAACCGGGGTGGGGTCAATGGTATAAAACTGGCAGACCCGAACCGGGCAGAGGTCAAATTTTATCCGGGCATGGGAAAGGCGGCTTGCAGGACCATAGGCAGGTGCAGAGCATTGGGGACAACAAGGTCCACTACCTGAATCGACCCGTCGTCCAAAATATGCCGAAAGTCATCGTAACACTTGGGGATGCCAAAACGCTTGGCCAAGTCTCCAGCCCTGGCTTGGTTGATATCCGCAATGGCAACGATTTCAACGGGAACCCCTTGCACCTGTCGGTAGGACCGCAGATGGAAAGCGGCAGCGAATCCTGCTCCCACGATCCCGACTTTCACGGTCATAGGCATCGCGTTTTTCCTTTTCAGAGAGGGATGGAAGACTGAGGATAAGAGACTATTGATTAACGCTAAAATCTTGAGCGGTGTTTGTCAAGGGAAAAGACCAGCTCGCCGGAGGAGTCAAACCTACACCGGTGAAAGTCATGATTGCAGGCTCTGTCGCCTCGCTCTTTTCCCGCCAAGGTAGGCCTCTTGGACTTTTTGATTCGATCGGAGTTCTGTCCCGCTTCCTGTGAGGACGATTTTTCCAATCTCCAATACATAGCCCCGGTCGGCGATTTGCAGGGCTTTCTTCGCATTCTGTTCAACCAGAAGAATCCCCACCTCGATGCTTTTCAATTGTTTGATCTTGACAAAAACCTCATTGACCAGTATGGGGGCTAAGCCCAAAGAGGGCTCATCCATCATGAAAAGTCGCGGTTTGGCCATGAGAGCTCGCCCTAAAGATAGCATCTGCTGCTCCCCTCCGCTCAGCGTCTCACCCAATTGCTTTTGCCTTTGATGGAGAACGGGGAACATCTGAAAGATTGCATCGAGGGAAGGGGTCAAGTCCTCCGTTGGGCGGCTATACCCTCCCATCAGAAGGTTCTCAAGAACAGTCATTTTTTTCAGGATTGCCCGTCCCTCTTGAATTAAAAAGACTCCCTTCTCGACAATTTTATGGCAGGGGAGCCTGGTGATCTTTTCCTCTCCAAAGATCACCTCGCCGCTCGCTGGGTGAAGAACTCCCGAGATGACCCGCAAGAGAGTCGTTTTCCCCGCTCCATTGGCACCGATGAGAGTTACGATCTCCCCTTTTTTCACGTCAATATCAATACCCTTCAAAACTCGGATATTCCCGTAGCCTGCCTCAATTCCTTTGACTGCCAGCATGGTCTCTATCCTTCCTCTCTTCCTAAGTAAGCCTCAATCACGGCTTCATTGGTCTGGATTTCTCCGGGGGTCCCTTGAGCAATCAATTTCCCAAAATTCAACACCGAGATATAATCACAAATCCCCATCACGACACTCATGTCATGTTCGATCAAAAAGACCGTCTTGCCAATATTTCTGATCTCCTGGATCCTCTCCAGAAGTTCCTCGGTTTCCGCCTCGTTCATCCCGGCGGCCGGTTCATCCAAAAGTAAAAGCTTGGGGTCGAGGGCAAGAGCCCGGGCGATTTCTAATCGACGCTGTTCTCCGTAGGCTAAAATGGTGCTCTTTTCCTTCCGTTTCGGCCAGAGGCCCATCTGGTTCAGTAGGGCTTCGGCTTCCTCCAAGAATTTTTTATCGCTCCGTTGCACCTTAAAAATACTCCCCACCCCTGATTGGGTATGAATGTTTTGGGCCACCAACACATTCTCCAAAACGGTCATGCTCGGAAAAAGGCGGATATTCTGGAAGGTGCGGGCGATCCCCAAACGGGAGATTTCATGGGGTCCCAACTTTGTCAACTCTTTTCCCAGGAATTGAATCGCCCCCCCGGAAACGGGTAGCAGTGCGGTAATCAGATTGAAAAGGGTCGTTTTTCCGGCCCCATTGGGCCCAATCAGACCGTAGATCTTATTCGGTTCCAAATGAATGTTTACATCTTGCAGGGCTTTTAAGCCTCCAAAATTTTTGGAAACGTTTTGGATGGTAAGCATTTCAAGTCCTCGCTGTTTGGAAGAGCTTATCAAATCGTTCACCCAGGTCCCTGACCATCTGGCGGGTGATGATGCCCGAAGGTCGGAATATCATCATGGCCACGAGGACCGCACCGTAAAAGGAAAGACGCCACTCATGGATGAAGCGGAGAACTTCAGGAAGGGTGCTGAAGATCACCGCTCCGACCACAGCGCCCCAAAAAGTCTGCATTCCTCCCAAGAGGACATAAAGAAGAATCATCGTAGAGAGCAAGAAACTAAAGTTGCCCGATTCGATATAAAACATGTAATGGGCGTACAACCCTCCGGCGATTCCGGCGATAAAAGCGCCGAACCCAAAAGCCCACACCTTGTGCCAGATGACATCCAGTCCCATGGTACTCGCCACTTCGGGGTCATCGCGGACCGCATCAAAAGACCGCCCCAGCCTGGATCGATCTAAAAGCCAAAAAACAATGATGAAGCCAACGACCCAAGCATAAATGAGGAAAAGGGTGGTTCCCATGGGCCCCCGAAAACCCGAGGCGCCTCCGGTGGGCTCGAAGTTTAAAAAGAAAGTCCGCACCATCTCACCGAAGCCCAGAGTGGCTATGACCAGATAAAGTCCTTTTAGTCGCAATGCCGGAATGCCAATCAACAGGCCGATCAAGCTGGCCAACGCGGCGCCGATGACTAAAGCCGGCAGCAGCGGAAGTCCCATCTTGACCGTCAGATAAGCGGAAGTATAAGCTCCGATCGCCATGAAACCGGCGTTGCCGACTGAACACTGATCGGTCATCAGAATTGCATACACGCTCAAGGCCAAAAGGATGTTAATCCCCATCAATGCCAACACGCCTTCAATATAAACGCTCATGTGCTTTGCTCCTTACGTCTCTTTTTTGACGGCCCCGAAGAGTCCTTCCGGCTTGAAAACGATAAAAATGAAAAAGATGCCGAAGATGATCATGTCGCGATAACCCGCTGTAAAATAGGCATCATTCATCACCTCGATAATCCCCACTAAGAGACCGGCAATCATGGCCCCGCGCACTTTTCCCAAACCTCCTATCACCATGGCCACAATTCCAATCAATCCCTGCCGAATCCCGATGAAGGGGGTAATCTGCAAATAAACCAAAGCTGTCAGAACACCGGCCACTCCAGCCAATGCCCCGGAAGAGAAGAAAGTGAAACTGATGACCCGATCGGGGGCGACCCCCAACAGGCTGGCATTGACTTGCCCCTCCGAGGTGGCTCTCATAGCCCTTCCCATCCGCGTTCTCCGAATGAACTGGTCGAGTCCAACCATCAAGGCCAAAGAGGTAATCAGGATGATGATTTGGATGGATGATACGACCACCGGCCCCAAATGAAATTGGGCAATCTCGGTCGTTTGCGGGTATCGAGAGGGTTCGGATCCCCAAATCTGAGTGCCCACGTTTTGCAACAAAATTCCAAAGGCGATGGTGCTCACCAGGGGACCTAAAAAATGAGCTTTCTTCAGAGGGCGAAAACAAAATCGCTCGACAAGAATTCCCATGATGCCTGCCCCCACCATGGCCAGAATGAGGGATAGGTATAGAGGAATCCCTAGATAGGCAAAAGTCAGACCCAGGAACGCTCCGATCATGAAAACATCCCCATGGGCCAGATTGATCATCTGGAGAAGGCCGAGCACCAAGGTGTATCCTATGGCAATAAGGGAATAGGTGCTGCCCAACATTAAGCCATTGATGAGTTGCTGAAAGAACATTGCTGACTCCCTAGCGAGGAATTATTCGAGCGGCCCGAGCGGCCGCCCGAATTGGATTTTAATGATTTATTTTACTGGGACCCATTGACCTCTCTTGATTTCAAAGACGATGACATCTTTGATGCCATCGCCGACCTCGTTGAAGCCTCGGCTGGCCACACCCTTGAAATCTCTTAGGGTGGTAAAGTATTCCATGACCTTTGCCCTATCCTTTTCCAAATCTCCAGGCTTGTTGGTCACTCCCTTTTTCTTGATGGCCTCAGTGGTCATGAAAACTGCGTCATACGCATTCACTGCGTAATAATCGGGCAACTTGGTATATTCACCTGGATAAATTCTGACAGCCTTATCGTATGCTTCTTTGAATTTTTTACTCTTGGGCGAATCATCACTTCGGTCCCATATGGTTCCGGAAAATGTTCCTTCTACAGCCTTGCCGCCTAATTGAGGAACCTCCCCCTCCATGATGGGAGCCGTGCTCATGAAGGGCTGGGTCATCCCCTGTCTTCGGGCCTCCGTTATGATGTTTAAGGCGTCAGGCCCCAGGGCCCCCATCCCGATCCCATCCGGGTTCATGGCCTTCAGTTTGGTGATCTGGGCCATGAATTGGGTGTCATTGGTCTGGAAGGTCACGGGACTATCACCGGTGATCACCTCAATCCCATTCGCTTTGTAGGCCGCGGGAAGAACCCCTGTTCCCACGGACTTGGACACGGCGTCTTTGATGTCCGCGATGATGGCCACCTTCTTGATGTTGTAGCGCTTCTTGAATTCCTTGACTACCGCATCTCCGATCTTATCCTCGGTAAGGGTGTTTCTGAAGGCATAAGGCCGGTTGGCGGCAGACAATCCAGGTTTGGACGAGGCCACGCAAATCTGCACGATCTTGAGCCGGTTACCCAGTGGAAAGGTCGCTTCTGCCTCTGAGCTATAATGCGGACCAACGATGGCCAGTATTTTGTGGTCGGCCACCAGTTTGCGCACCACATTGACCGCTTCCTGGGGATTGCTGGCCGTATCCTCGATGTACAGCTTCAGTGGAACACCATAGACGCCTCCTTCGGCATTGATGACATCAATGGCCGCCTGGGTCCCAATGGCTTCCCGTTTTCCTACATTGGCGCCGTGGCCGCTAATACAAAGGGCCGCGCCGATGCGAATCTCCGGCCCGGCGATCGTCTGCGCA
>JAHJQK010000125.1 GCA_018819135.1 Pseudomonadota bacterium
AATAACATTTATTACATATAGGATTAAACCATGAAAAAAAGAGGATGTCAAGCTTTTTTTAAGAAAAACTTAAAACATCCTCTAATATATTGACTTCAAAAGGGATTTTAACCCCTATTTCTTATGGCGGAATTTGAGTCCAGCATTTTGCTGACTTCGGTAACGTCATAGATGGCGGCCTGATAATCCACTTTCTGCCCCCCCCGACGTTCCCGATCCAAAATCTTCTCTCGGTGATATTCCAGGATCTCAGCGCCAAAAGGAAGGTTGGCGTGTTCCAGGTACCGAATGGACCCGAAAGAATCCCGAACGGGGATTACTTTTCCAGCTACATAACGATTGGGAGCCCAGGGGATGTCCAGAACGCCAGCTTGAAGAGCTCGCAGAGTCCCTTGGACCGGATCTCCCTCTCCCATCTCCAGGATTTTGTCCAAAATAGAGTGAGCTTCCTGGATAATGATCTTTTTTTCCTGGGCGACTTTCGGGCTTTCTGGAAGACGATTCGAGCGCATCAGCTGAATCGCCATGCGGGTTGTTTTTACGCCTTCAGCGTTCGCTTCCTTTGTGGGGATTCCTTCGGCTTCGTGGGTGGTTTTGGTAATGACCTGCGTTGCTCCAGCCAGAGCGGCAATGACTCCCCCCAGGACAATGACGGCATAAGCGCGGGGTTCGTCCACGGGGAAAGACTGCATCCATTGATGGGTGGCGAGGGAGAAAAAAACATCCTCGCAACCTAAGCGGGAAAGGTAGTCCTCGCCCACCTCCCTTAAGGCCCAAAGAGCTGCTACATCCTGAAAAAGATCCAGGCTCTGACAGAGTCCCATACTATATTGCTTAACCCCCTGACCCGCGGCCATAAGCATCTCCAGTACAGCTACGGCAATGCCGATTCCCGGAGGAATTAGAGTCCCGGTAAGGAACCCCGGTTGTTCGCGGTGGAGGTGAATGCCCCTCTCCTGGTAAAAGGAAGCCAGCCGGTCTACGTATTGATAATTCTTGATTCCCTGCTCGAAAGGAAGATCCTTGGTATAAGCCGCGGTGTAAGATATCCCAGCGCCCAGAAAAGCCGTAAGGCCTCCGGCAAATCCCATTTCAGCCACCAGTTGAGGGAAAGCCGTTCCGGAAAGGACGATGATCGGACGCCTGACAGATTCAGAGATGCAGCGCGCCCCCTTGAGTCCGTGGTTGGCCAAAGGAAATCCGTTGAGCATCGAGCGTCCGGCGCGTTGACTTTCTTCGATGCCTCGCTGAGCTTCCTGGAATCTCAAATTCCGCGTATAGGTATCGGTAGTGGTGGGCAGCAGGTCCGCTCCCCCTTGCTCCTGCAAGCACCTGAGAAGCTCGATGTGATCTTCGATCAGAGCCACCCCGCCACGGGGCTGGACAAGAGTACGTCCTTCTTTTTGAGCCTTAACCACTTCGAGAGCATAGTTTTTTTCCGGAGGGACCTTCCGCAGGTAGTCAACGGCTTCCCCTAGATCGATCTCCCTCCCCGTGGGCCAGAGAGAGGTTACCTTTTCCCTTTCGCGAAAAAATTCTTCCTCGGACCAGCGTTGATTTTTCAGTTCCATCCTAAAATCCTTCAGCCACAGAGATCACAGAGACCACAGAGAATAAATAAAATCAAAAAGGAAGATTACGATCCTAAAATTATAAAACTTGGCTTCAGAATATAGGAATCCAGCGAATCAATCCAAAAGATGTTTTGTGAATTTTAAAATTCTGCTGCATGAATTCATTGACCCAAAAAATTCAATTACCTAAATTTTTGATTTTTTAACTTTAGTTTTTGTCGAATCTCTGTGCACTCTGTGATCTCTGTGGCTACAGTTTTTAATTCCATTTTTTCAAGTATTTTTTGGCGATCCGCAAGGCCTGGTCAGGGAAGCGATCCGCGAGCAATCCTACCGCAAACAGGCAGTATTGGGCATCGGTATAAAGAGCCGGATTTCGAGGTCTTAAGGAAAATGGTTCTTCCTGGGAAAAAAGTGTCTTCTGCAGGATGGCGGCCGCCTGGGGGTGATGGATAAAAATACCTCCCGTACCGATGAGATACTCGAAACCTGTCAGGTCTTTCCCATATTGAAGATAAAATTGCCCCTGAGGGCCCCAAAGGGTTTCAATGTTTCCGGCATGTCGTTCCATGGCGGCCTTAACCGCGCAGCTGGCCAGGGCAAAATCCAAGTCTAGGTCTTCCAGGGATTGAGGGAGGAAATCCACTTTTTGGGAAAGGCCTTCCAGTTTATGGGAAAGTTCAGAATGGGAAAGGCAGGCCTTCTTCATGATTTGACCCTGGCCACAAAATTTAAGAATGGATCGGGCATTGTAACGCAACCCTAAATCCCCCTCCACCGTGCGCTTAACCAGAGGTTCGGGAAGCCCTTTGCGGATTACCCCGGCCTGAATCGGGTTTCCCATGCCGATGGAATGGATATCCGTGGTGGCTCCGCCAATGTCTACGATCACCAAATCCCCCAGGCCTTGATTGAAAGCCGTTCCTTGGGATAAAAGCTGAGCTGCCCGCAGAACAGCCGTAGGGGTGGGCATAAGAATTCCCTCTACAAAATCCTCCGCTTTTTTCAGGCCTTTGGCCTCGATGATTCTCTCGATAAAGACTTTTCGGATTATTTTGCGCGTCGGCTCGACATTCAATACGTTGACTTCAGGCATGACGTTCTCTGTGAGCAGGGTGGTTTTTCCGGCCTGAAGGAGAATCGAATTCACCTCATCGGTCGCCGCTTTGTTCCCGGCTACGACAATGGGGCAGCGCATAGAGCTGCGGGCGAGTTGCCGGGCATTCTCGAGGATTACCTCGGTGTTGCCGCCGTCCGTCCCGCCGGCCAGAAGGAGGATGTCGGGGGCCAGTTCTTGGAGTTCCTGAAGCTCTTTCGTCGCCAGGCGAAAGGAAAAGACTTTGAGCACTTTGGCTCCTGCTCCCAGGGCTGCACGCCGCGCGGCCTCGGCAGAAAGCTGCGGGATCAGCCCGATGGTAACCATTCCCAAGCCGCCAGCCGCACTGCTGCTGGACAGCTTGCATGAGAAAGGCCCTTTTTTGACGGAGTCCGGGAGGAGGTCAATTGCCCGGCGCAGGCCGATCATGATGTCGGTTTCGACGGTGGTGCCGCTTTGCGCGTAAGCCAGGATTTCTTCGGAAGAGAGATCCACGGCTAGAATTTTTGTGAAGGTACTGCCAAAATCGATGAGTAATGCCAGGGACATAAAAAAGTAATAAGTTCGGAGTAATGAGTTCGGAGAAATAAGATCGACGCGTATCAAGGAGCAGGGGACGAAGCGCTTACAGAAGAACTTACTCCGAACTCCGAGCTCCTGACTCCGAACTGCAGTTAAGGTCTCTCTTCAAATCCTCGATGACTTTCTTGGGGGAGACGCCGGGGGGATAAACGCGGTTAAAGCCCAGCTCCTGGAAGCGCGATTCGGTTTCTTCCCAATTTTTCTTCCCCACCACGAGATTTCCGCCCGCGACAAGGTGGATTCCGCCGATTCCGGCTTCCACACAATTCTCGCGGAACCCACGGCATTCCAGCTCCCCATGTCCGCAGAGGGAGGCCACCATGATGGCATCCGCAGCGGTCTCGATAGCCGCCCGGATGAAATCTTCCTGGGAAGAAAAAGTCCCGATGTTCACGACCCGAAATCCTTCCGACTCCAGGGCGTGGGCCATGATCTTGTTGCCCACCACGTGGGCATCGACCCCCAGGACGCCCAGGACGACAGCCGGCTGTTTCATGCTCCCTCCGGGATCCGTTGGATGAGAATTCGTTGCCACGGTCATTTGGCGACGGTTTCCGCCTGGACCATCGACTTTTTCACCGCGCCATAGATGTTCCACAAAAGGGTGAGCGTACCAATCGTGAGCAGGACGGCGCAGACCGGACGATGCATCAAAGTTGTCAAGCTGTAGTTGGTGAGCTGCATGGTCTTCGCGAAGGCGGCCTCGCCGATATCGCCCAGCACCAATCCGAGCACGATGCCGGAGACCGAATATCCGGAGCGCCTCAGATAGTAGCCCGCGATGCCGGCCGCAAACATGACCCAGACGTCCACCACCAGATTGCGCAACGCGAAGGCGCCGATGGTCGCAAGGAGCAGTATGCCCGGAGCGAGGTAGTGAAACGGAACCCTGAGAAGATGCACGACGGTCTTTGTCTGCAGCCAGCCGAGCCCGAAGATGGCGATGTTGGCGAATACCATGGCGGCGAAGGTGGTCCACACCAGTTCCTTGCTGGTGATGAAGATCAACGGACCCGGCTCCATGCCGTGAATCTGGAATACGCCCAGCATCATGGCGGTCAAGGCTCCGCCGGGCAGGCCGAGCGCGAGCAGCGGGATCATGGCGGCGCCGGTGGCGGCGTTGTTGGCGGTCTCCGCCGACACCACGCCTTCCAGCTCGCCCTTGCCGAAATTTTCCGGTTTTTTCGACCAGCGCACCGCCTCGTTATAGCTCATGAAAGCGGCCAGAACGGCTCCGATGCCCGGCAGGATACCGGCGAAGAAGCCGATCATCATCGAGCGCACAACCGCGACCTTGAGGCCCCAGAACTCCCGGAAGGAGGGGAAGTCAAGGTTCACCTTGGGCGCTTTGCGTGTGCCCATTACCATCTTCTCGCCCTGCACGAAGACTTCGGAGATGGCGAAGAAGCCGAGTACCATGGGGATGAAAGCGATGCCGGCGAGCAAGTAGTAGGAGCCGAACGAAAAGCGGTCGAGCCCGCCTGCCGGGTCCGAGCCGACGGTCGCCAGGAGAAGGCCCGATAGAACCGAGAGCAATCCCTTCCAAAGATTGGAGGCGCCTACCGAAGCGGCGACCGTCAGCCCGAAGAAGATCAACGAGAAAACCTCTGGGGGTCCGAACGAGCGCACGGCCCAGGAGGCGATAAGGGGTGTAGCCGCAATCATGAGCAGCGCCGACGCCAGGCCGCCCAGGGACGAGCAAAGGACGGCCGCGCCCACGGCCTTGCCCGCTTGCCCGCGCTGGGTCATGGGATACCCGTCGAGGGCTGTCGGGGCGTTCTCCGGCGCGCCCGGAATGTTGAACAAAATCGAGGTGATCGCGCCGCCGAAGACGCCGGCGCAATAGATCACGGAGAACAGCATGATCGCATCGCTGGCGGAGAGATAGGCTGTGAAGGGCAGAATGACCGCCCCGAGTGTCAGCATGTTCACGCCTGGAATGGCGCCGAACAGCATGCCGGAGAGCAGGCCGAAAATGAAGATTGCGAAAGTGGTCGGGTTGGTGAACAAATGCACCGAGCTATACAGAAAATCCCAAAACATGTGTACCTCGATGGGGGGCTGCCCGCCTAACGGTAGACCTGCAGCAGCCAGTTGTTAGTGTCGTAGAAGAGGGGCCAGTAGCCCACCGGGAGCGGCACATAAAAGATGGTCGTAAAAACGATGATCATGATTGCGTAGATGATCGCGGTAACTTGGATGAGCCGGGTCCAGCGGCGCTCCCCGAGCAGGAAAAGGTAGGCCAATAGGAACACCGGCGTGGTGAGGTAGAAGCCGGTCCGCGGGAGAAGCAGCAGGTAGAAAAGCGGCAGGACGAAGGAGAGGGCGACCTTCAAGACCGGCTTGTCCTCCGGGGTTTGCCGCTGCGCCTGTGCGGCTTCGCCCGCGTTGGGTCTTTTCGTAACGGCCGTCTTCCGCATGGCTACCACGAATTGTAGGATGGCGATGGCAAGCAGTCCCATAATGATCGCCCGCGGCCACGCCGTCGCGCCCCAGCGGTAACCCTGGATGGGATCGTCGAACTGGAACGTGATGGCGTAGGCACTGATGCCAATAGCCAGCCACACGCACACCTCTAACCAGAGGCGTCGCTTCTCCTGCCACATAGCTTGATCTCGATTCGTTGGCTTGAGAGCTCCGGGCGGCCGGGAACCGCTTGGGCGTCCGAGACCCTCGCTTGCCCTCCGCCGCTTGCGGCGGAGGGCAAGGTGGAAGTATTGATATGAAGCATGAAAATTCGAAGCTATCGCTTTTGCAACAACTTGAGGTCCTTATAGGTCTGCTGATAAATAGCCAGCGTCTCTTTTAAAAGCTTGATCGAGCCTTCGCGGCCGCGATAGCTATCGATCACATCCATGTACACATCCTTGTTGAACTTCTGGTACTCGGGCGAGTCATAGGCCTTTTTGAAAGCCGCCTCGAGATACCTGACCCGGTCTTGCGGAACGCCTTTGCGGACGAAGAAGCCCCGGAAGCGCATCAACTCGGGAATGTCCACCCCCAGGTCTTTGATCGACGGCACGTCGGCGAAAGCCGCCGGGCGATCCTGCAGGAAGGTCAGGATGGGCTTCATCTGTTTCGCTGCCAGGAATTGGCGCACGTCGCCGGGCTGCTCGAACAACACGTCAACATGGCCACCAATCAACGCGGCGTAACGCTCGGACGGTTTGTCGAAGCTGATCTGATTGACTTTGATGCCCAGTCGCCTCTCCACGATGGCCATGGTCACGCGCTCCATTGTGCCTTCGCCAGCCACATTGGCGAAGGAAACCTTGCTCGGATTGGCCTTGATGTGCTTGAGCAGCGACGGCCAGTCGGTGAAACGCGTGTCATCCGGGCGGATGTAGAGCTGGCTGAAAGTAATCTGGGTGTGCGCCAGGGGGATCCAGTCTTCGGTCGGATTCTCTTTCAGGTTGCCCGCCGCGAAGTGGGTGATGGCGTCGTCGATGTGTTGTATAATGGTATAACCGTCCGCGGGGGCCGTCATGAAATCCGGCACCGCCGCACGCCCTGCGGCGCCTGGCTTGTTCACGCACTGGACCGGCTGGTCCAAAACTTTTTGCAGCTGGGCGGAGATGGCGCGAGCAACTTGGTCCGATCCGCCCCCTGGGCCATAGGGGATGATGATGGTCAGGGGCCGCTCCGGAAACCCGGCCGGCTTCTTTTGGGCTTCCGCCAACCCGGAAAGCAGGATCACGCCAGCCAGAGCGGAGGCGGTCACAAGGGCAATCAGCAAACTACGACCTTTCATGGTTTTCCTCCCTTTTCATGTTTTTTTGAGACACAGCAGGTTGTTAATGTTATTTTTTGTATTTCGGATTGGCCATCCAGGCCTTCTTCAGGGTATCCCCGCGTAAACCCTGGCGCAACGCTTCCAGAGCCAGGATATCTTCGGGAGGAATATTTCCCAGGCTTACATTGGGTCCGAAGCGCAGGATGAGGAACTGTTGCTGATTTTTAATGGGGGCTTCCCACTCTAATTTAGTTAGGTCACCCACTCCTTTGATAATGGCTTCCACTTCTTCATCCTTGGGCTTGCCATCCTTATCGTAAATGCCCACCCCTTTGCCCGCCTCCCGAGCTTCCACGATGACCTTGAAAGCGCCGTTTTTCAAGTCGGCGGCGATCTCTTCGTGCAGTTTAACCGTGGCCACCTTTTCATCGGGGTCCTTTTTCCCCACCTCGGAGACCACCATGAAGCCCATGTCCACGGCTCGCTTGATGCAGTCCGCCCGGGTCTTCATGTCGATTTCGATGGTTCCGTCCGAAACTTCGATGGCATTGAACCCCAGCTCTTTGCAGCGCTTGAGGTATTTGGCGTAAGCGCCCTGCCAGACCGAAACCTCAAGGAAAGTCCCGCCGGGACATATCCAGATATCGGCATCCTTGACCATCTCCACCTTTTCGGCCAGATAATCGATATCCAGGAAAGCACTGGTACCGAAGGTCAGTTTAATAAAATCGATGACATCGGCAGCGGAGTCGAGCAGATCCTCCGTGGCCGTTAGCCCCAATCCTTTATCAATGATCATCGTGAGGCCCTCTTTACGGGGCTTTACCGTTCGACCCGGTACGGGCATTTCAAAAACACCGTCAAAAGCTTTTACTCCCATTTTAAATTCCCTCCATACAATTTTTTGCTCCGGCCAAGACAGACTTGACCGGGTTCAGCTTTACTTCCGCTACAAAGCGTTGCATAACTTCCAGGCGCCGGCGCATCAACTCCGGCGTGTCAAAGCTTTCCACAGGGATGATATCATAGAAGACCAGCGTTGGGCCGAGTTTTTCGGTAGCGTTGTCAAATAATATCTTGACGATTTTTTCCCGGCGGGTAACGATTTTGACGATCGGGGAATCCCGGCCTGATTCGATCCGGGCATCCACCACGGTCACTCGTGGATTGCGGTAATGGGGGGCGGCGGCAATGTGGCGCATGTCGATGGCGATCTTGTAACCCCAGAAATCGGTCACTCCGGGAGGAATCTCCACCCGCAATTTTTCATTGGCCTTGGGAAAATCGTAGATCAAATTTCCCAGGCGTATGTTGTCGTAGAGAGAACCCATGTAAAACTCGTACCCTTTATCGGTGGACCGGAAATGGGTCATTTCAGTGCTGAAGATCTTCCAGTCATCCTCTATCCCCTTGAGCAAAAAGACTGTTTTCCCGGCTCCCGCTCCCCCAACAACCAGCAGAAGGGTATCGCGGCTTGGGCTATACATAGAACTGGCGTGGAAACTGTAGATTTGGTGGTAGCGCTCCAGGGTGACCAGAAGATATTTAAAGAAGAGTCCCAGGTTTCCAAAAAGGGAATAGCGGTTGTCCGAACATTCTTTTTCATATCGGGAAAAATCTCCGGTGGCCGTGCATACCTTCCCGGTAATCTTTACTTGGGGCTGGATGTTGGGGTCATCGATCACCACAAAGTAGGAATCCAGGTCGTCGCTGAAAGGAATCGGCAAAATGGAATGAATATTCGTGAGCAAAGATTCCATGACCTGGCCTTCGAAATATCTGGGCTCGGTGATGAGCTTTTCATTGTTGGAAACAAGGCCGATCCTGGCCTCCACTATTTTTACGGCTCGCTTAAACATGGCAATCCTCACAAATTACTCGTATTTTTTACGGAAAGCGTTTTTTACTTTCCTGGGGTAGGTCAATGCTGCCTGGGCCGCAGCCAGACGGGCAATGGGCACCCGATACGGAGAACAGGAGACGTAGTCTATCCCGATTCGATGGCAGAATTCTATGGAACTGGGGTCGCCGCCATGTTCGCCGCAGATGCCGATCTCCAAGTTGGGGTTGGTCTGGCGCCCTTTTTCCACCCCTATCCGCATCACTTGTCCTACCCCGAGCTGGTCGATGGAGACGAATGGGTCAAAGGTTAAAATACCGGTCTCCCGGTAGAAGGGAAGAAATTTCCCGGCATCATCGCGCGAGAGGCCGAATACGGTCTGGGTTAGGTCATTGGTCCCATAAGAAAAGAAATCGGCGGCGGTGGCAATCTGGTCGGCCGTGATAGCGGCCCGCGGAAGTTCGATCATGGTTCCCACCATATACTTAATTTTTATGCCCGTTTGGCTTATAACCTCTTTGGCCACGCGAACCACAATTTCCCTCTGCGCCCTTAATTCATTTACGTGACCCACCAGGGGAATCATGACTTCGGGAATGACCTTTATTCCTTCCCTGGCCACTGCACAGGCGGCCTCGAAAATGGCCCGGGCCTGCATCTCAGTGATTTCGGGATGACTGATCCCTACCCGGCATCCCCGGTGGCCAAGCATGGGGTTGGCCTCCTTCAGGCTTTCGGAACGTTCTTTCAGTTTTTTAAAGGGAACGCCCATCTGATTGGCCAGTTCCTCGATCTCCTGGTCGGCGTGGGGAAGGAATTCGTGCAAGGGGGGATCGAGGGTCCGGATGATAACCGGATAGCCGTCCATTGCCCGGAAAATGCCGACAAAATCATTTTTCTGCATGGGCAGGATCTTGGCCAGAGCCCGGCGGCGTTCTTCAGCCGTATCCGAGAGAATCATTTCCCGCACCGCGGCAATACGTTCGGTTTCAAAGAACATGTGTTCGGTGCGGCAGAGGCCGATTCCTGTGGCTCCGAATAGGCGAGCGGTTGTGGCGTCGCGGGGGGTATCCGCATTCGTGCGGACACCCAACCTGGCCGCCTGGTCCGCCCAGGACATCAGCTTGGCAAATTGCTGATAGATTAAGGATTCTTTCGGCTGAATTTTCTTTTCAATCAAAACCTGGATGATTTCCGAGGAACTGGTGGGGAGTTTTCCTTCGATGACTTCACCGGTGGTTCCGTCGATGGAGATGAAATCCCCTTCTTTAAGCGTGCGTCCGTTTACTTCCATAACAGCCGAGGCGTAGTGAATGTTTAAAGCCGTACAACCAACGACGCAGGGTTTTCCCATGCCCCGGGCTACTAAGGCGGCATGAGAAGTCATCCCGCCCCGGGAGGTCAATATGCCCTCGGCAGCGTTCATTCCGTGGATATCTTCGGGGGAAGTTTCGATGCGGATGAGCACGCTCTTTTGCCCCTGTCTGGCCAATTCCATAGCTCTTTCAGGGCTGAATACGGCTTGGCCGCAGGCCGCTCCCGGCCCGGCATTCAGGCCTTTGGCCAAAAGCCTTCCGGATTGGACAGTTTCACTTTTGGCCTGGGGGTCAAAGATGGGGGCCAAAAGCTGGTTGAGGGAGTCAGGATCCATGCGCAGGAGAGCCGTCTTTTTGTCGATCAATCTTTCCTCGACCATCTCCACGGCGATGCGCAGGGCGGCGAAGGCCGTGCGTTTTCCCGAACGGGTCTGGAGCATCCAGAGTTTTCCCTGCTGTACCGTGAACTCGATATCCTGCATCTCCTTGAAATGCTTCTCCAGCCGCTGATAGATTTTCTCCAGTTCTTTGTATACCTTGGGCAGGGTTTCTTCCATGGAAGGAAGGGAAGGGTCCATCCTGCGAGCCAGGTTGATAGGTTGAGGCGTGCGGATTCCGGCGACCACGTCTTCTCCTTGGGCGTTGGGCAAAAACTCGCCGAAGAAGACTTTTTCCCCGGTGGCCGGATCGCGGGTGAAGGCAACGCCCGTGGCGCTTTCCCCCCCCATATTGCCGAAGACCATGGTCTGAACATTTACGGCTGTCCCCCAATCATCGGGAATCTTGTTCAGCTTCCGATAGGTGATGGCCCTGGGGGTATCCCAAGATTCGAAGACGGCCCCAATGGCTCCCCAGAGTTGTTTTTCCGGGTTTTCGGGAAAATTTTTCCCCGTAACCTGCCGGACGATCTCCTTAAATTCGGCAACCAGTTCTTTCCAATCCTCGGCGGTCAGTTCAAGGTCTAGCTTGACCCCTTTTTGCTCTTTCCGCTCGTTGATCCTTTCTTCCATTTTGTCCCGGTCAACCCCAAGGACTACATCGCTGTACATCTGGATGAAACGGCGGTAGGAATCGTAGGCAAAACGTTCATCGCCGGAATTATTGATTAATCCCTGGATGGTCCGATCGTTCAGGCCGAGGTTAAGGATGGTGTCCATCATCCCCGGCATGGAGACCCGGGCTCCGGAGCGTACCGAAAGGAGGAGGGGATTCCTGGGATCTCCAAACTTGGCTCCCATCACTTTCTCCACCTGGCTTAACCCCCTTATCACCTGTTCTTTCAATCCTGGCGGGAATTTCTTTTTATTTTCGTAGTAAGCAGCGCAAACTTCCGTAGTAATGGTAAACCCTGCGGGAACCGGGATCTTCAGGTTGGTCATTTCAGCCAGATCACATCCTTTTCCGCCGAGAAGGTTGCGCATCCCGCTGTTCCCCTCGGCCTTTCCAGCTCCGAAAAAATAAACATATTTTTTAGCCATCGTTCTCCCTTTTTTATTTTTTAAATTTAGGACGCAGATTTACGCAGATAACCGCAGATAATTATTTTCTTTTTCGTTTATCTTGATAATCTGTGTTTACCCTGTTAGGTAGTAAACATCTAACAGGGTGAATCCGTGTCCAAAAAGCAATTTCCTATACAATGTATTTATCCGTTTTTTCCGCGTTCATCCGTGCCCTTTTCCTTTTTTTCCGGTAAGGCAAAGTTGACAAAACGCAGTGCCGGTTGCCCGCTGAGAACCCGCTCCACGTCTTCGGCCACGGCGGCGACGACCTTTTCCTGGGCCTCGTAAGTTAAGCCGGCAGTGTGCGGAGTAAGAATAACATTATCAAAACAATGAAGCGGACTGGTTGCTGAGGGAGGCTCTTTCTCCCGCACATCCAGGGCCGCTCCGGCGATTTCCCCTTTTTGCAGGGCCTGGGCTAAATCTTCTTCCACTAACACTTCCCCCCGGGAAGTATTAATTATGAAAGCATTAGGCTTCATTTTTTGGAAGGACCGGCGGTTTAAAAAGCCTCGGGTTTCGTTGGTCAAAGGAAGATGAACGCTTAGGAAATCAGCCTCGGTCAGGAGCTGATCAAGGGATACGAGAGTGGCCCCGGACTCCGTAACGTGCAGGCTGGTGGAGGAGAGATAAGCGTCGTGGGCCAGCACGCGCATTCCGAAAGCTTTGGCCCGAAGAGCCACGCGGAATCCGATCTTCCCCAGCCCGAGAATTCCCAAAGTTTTACCAAGGACTTCAAACCCGTGATATTTTTTGCGCTCCCAGCCCCCGCTCTTTACAGACCGATCCGCCCCCGGAATTTTTCGAGCCAGAGCGAGGAGGAGGCCGAAGACATGTTCGGCAACGGATACCGCATTCTCTTCCGGACTGTAACAAATGACCGCTCCAACTTGCGAGGCAGCCTCCACGTCGATGTTGTC
Source organism: Pseudomonadota bacterium (assembly GCA_018819135.1). GTDB lineage: Bacteria > Desulfobacterota > SM23-61 > SM23-61 > SM23-61 > JAHJQK01. The sequence goes on from JAHJQK010000125.1 coordinate 12,564, forward strand.
ATATCCCGCTCCAGCCCTCCCGACAACTTTTAACCGCTGGGCTTGAGCAAGGAGGTCGGCATTGACTTTGGTTTGATTGCGAACCAGGAGAGCATCGGCATCCCGTAAGGCATCTTTCAGTTGAGGAATTTTTTTCCATAGGTCCCAGTCAGATTCCACCTGATATTTCTGTTGGAGGCGGTCGATGCCCGGACCGGTTATGTCTTCAGCAATAAGAATTTTTTTTCCGCCGGCCACGTTTCAGTCTTCCTTTCCTAAGTATTCACCCTCAGGATCTACCTCTTGATGTAGAACCCGCAGGTTTTCTTCAGTCGGCAAATCCACCGTGGTTATATGGGGGCTTGCCGTAATTGGAAAGCCTGTATTTGCTTGAACCTGCTCGAAACTGACCCCGGGCATTAATTTGAAGACTTGCAGTTTGCCCGTACTTTTATCGACCGCCATGACGGCCAAGTCGGTGACAACTGTTATATCCGGATGATCGTTTTTTATCCCGGCCCTTTTGCGGCCCTCGGGGCCGTTGATATATCCGGGACTGGTAATGTAAGCGCATTTTTCCGGAAACCGCCTTTTCTCATGACGGCAGATGACTAGGATCCGCTTGGCATGGGAAGCAATGTCATTGGCTCCGCCGCTTCCCGGAAACCGGACTTTGGGTTGCTGGTAATCGCCGATAACCGTGCTGTTGATATTGGCAAACTGGTCAATCTGGGCGCCTCCCAGAAAACCCACATCCACCAAGCCCCGCTGCAGCAAGCAGCCTAAAACTTCACGCAGGGTGCCCAGCTTGGCCGCCCGGTGCATGCCTTTCGGATCAGAAACTGAGGTCGGAACAGGAAGCACCTGGGGGTCAATGGGGCCCGTCTCGATGACAAAACACATATGGGGGGCATGGGATTTTTGAGCATACATGGCCGCTACCAAAGGCATCCCCGTACCGGCGAAAACCGTTTCCCCGTCGCGGATATGTCGGGCAGATTCGATGATCATTAGCTCGTCGGCTTTAATTGTTTCGGCCATCTTCCTTCCTTTGCAAAAATTAGAGATTCACCGCAGGGTCCGCGAAAAGCATAAAGTTTCTTCTCTCGGCTTTGCCCACTTATTTTGGTCCGTTCTTTTGCTTTTTCTTTGGACACTATGGTGAAAGGTTTTTCAAAGAATCCTCATCATTTCCTGACGGAGTTGATTAAATTTCTTCAACCCCCCGATTTTTTCCAGGTATTCATCAAAGGAGGAACAGGAATAGACATATTTTTCCAGGTAAGCTTCAAACCCCGGTCCCCCTTCGCGAGCGCACTTTTGGTATTCCCGCAGGTGGTCGGCATCCTGCATATAATAGCGATAGACAGAAGTGGGGTGGGCTCCCCAAGGTTGCGGAACAACGGCATGGACGTAGACGTAAGGAATAGTGGTCCGCTCGGGATATTTCCGGATCTCATCGGAAGGAATAATTTCCTCACAGGAGGCGATCACGCTTTTGGAGGCCCGGATCATCTCCGGTTCATGAGTCAGAAAACCTTCGATGGTCAAATTTCCTTCCTCATCAGCCTTCTGCACATGCACAATAGCCACATCCGGATTCAAGGACGGGAGAAGAACCACCTGGTCATCCGGATCCCAGGGGTTGGCTACAATTTCAAATTTTTTCCCGGTCGTGGCTGATTTTTTGGATAGAATGTCGGTCCCGAGAAGAGAGCGGGTGGGCATGAAAGGAAGGCCCATCTCACCGCCAAGAAAACGAGTCACCATTCCCAGGTGACTATAGTCCTCATTTATTAATTTCCCTGCCTCAATGGCCCTTCTCCAGGCAAACGTTGTACCAAAGCGCTCCAGATTCCCTGTCCCGCATTCTGTTCGCCTGACCAAGCCAGCCCCGACAAGGATGTCCATATTGATCGAGAGGTTGCAGCCCACCAAGGTAAGATTTCTCTTTTTTTGCCGGACGAGCTCATGGATAAGAGCCATGGCACAGCGTCCAATGGTCTGGCCACCCATGCCCACGGTTGCCCCGTCGAAAACATAACGGCGGACCGCTTCAGCCGCAGTCATGAGTTTGTTGTTTTGTACCTTAGCCATTTTCCAAGCTTACCCTTAACCTAAGGCTCTGGAGCTTTGCCAGATTCTCCTCCTTCTTCTGGGCGATCTTCCGGAAAATCCGGGTGACTTCAGGTAGGGGAACCTTGGAAGATGCATCGCGAAAGAATTTCTTTCCCCTCTCTTCGAGGATTAAAGCGCCTTTTAGCAGGTCGGCATCCTCCATCTGATCCCATACCTTCAGGTCGATCTCATAATCTTCCTGGTGGAGCCCGGCGACCGGTTCTAAGATCATCTCAGTCACATTTTCGCGGCGCGTTTTGCCCATGAGGGCGTAATTCTTTCCCTCTTCCACTGATAAGATCTGTAGGACTTCTTTGAGGGTTGAGTCTTTTGCCTTTTGAACCAGAGCCTTGTAGATCTCTGCTGTCTTTCCAGCCATCTCGGCAGCAAATCCCATGATGGCACCGAAGGTCGTAAGCGGCATCGTACATTCTCCTCTAAAGGTTATACCCTCTTCATTTGATGCTAAGATCTTAAGTCCATCGTTGAATAACTACTTTCGTGTCGGTAAAGAATTGGAAAACCTCCCTACCGTGGCCCTTGATATCTCCAAAAAAAGAACCCTTGGCCCCCCCAAAGGGGAAGAAGGACATGGGGGCAGCAATTCCAAGATTGATGCCCATCATGCTGGCGACCGCCCGGTACTTGAATTCCCGGGCAGTCTTTCCATTCGTGGTGTAAAGACAGGCAGCATTCCCATACTCATTGTTCTCAATTAGCTTGAGACCCTCATCCAAATTCTTTACATGGATGATCGCCACGACCGGACCAAAGATCTCTTCTTGGGCAATAGTCATATCTGGATGAACATCGTCAAAGATCGTGGGGCCGATATAAAAACCATTTGGATATCCATCCACTTTAATATTTCGGCCATCCAGGATCAGTTTTGCTCCTTCCTTGATTCCTTTTTCAATATACCCCAGGACCTTCTCTTTATGCTTCTTCGAGACCACAGGGCCCATCTGTACCCCTTCTTCGATGCCGTTGCCAACTCTAAGGGCCTTAGCAGCGGAAACAAATTTTTCTTTTAACTCTTTATAGACGTCTCCTACGGCAACCAGGACTGAGCCAGATAAGCATCGCTCCCCAGCGCATCCGTAAAAGGAGGTGATCAAAGAAGGCATGTTTCTGTCTAATTCTGCATCGGGCATTACTAAGACAAAATTCTTTGCCCCACCTAAGGATTGAACCCGTTTCCCTGTCTCTCCGCAGGCTTTGTACACATACCGGGCTGTTGAACTTTGGCCAACAAAAGAGATCCCTTGAATATCCGGATGGTAGAGCATTCCGTTCACCGCATCCTTGGCCCCATGAACCATGTTAATGACGCCCTCTGGAAAACCACAATCATCGATGATCTCAAAAATCCGGGTTTGAGTCATCGGGACCTGTTCCGAAGGTTTCACGATATAAGTGTTCCCGCACACTACCGCATACGGCATAAACCACCAGGGCACCATGGCCGGGAAATTGAAAGGAGCGATTACCCCGAAGACGCCTATGGGTTGACGTTCTGCCGTGCAGTCAATCCCCTGGGCGATATCCTCTAAATTATAGCCGGTCATCATGGTCGTTACCCCGGTCGCATGCTCCACATTCTCGATCATCCGTCGAACTTCACCCCTGGATTCGTCCAAGGTCTTTCCTTCCTCGGTTACCAGGGTCCGAGAAATATCCTCAAAGGCATCTTCAAAGAGGTTCTTGAGTTTAAAGAAATACCTGGCACGGGTTAATGGAGGGGTAGAGCGCCACTCCGGGTAAACCTTCTTGGCTGCTTGAACAGCCTTATCCACATCCTTCGCGGTGGAGAAGGGGACCTTTCCAATCTTTTCCCCTGTGGCCGGGCACCACACATCTCCGAATTCTTTCGCCTCCGACTCGACCCATTCTCCATTAATGTAGTTTTTAACTACCTTCATGCGAAAACCTCCTTATTTTTATTACCTCTTTAACCTTTTCTTAATACCTCGTTCTCAACTGCTCGCACTTTAATCGATGGTCTCCCCTGGATTCATCACGATTACCTTGACCTCTGGCTGGTCTTTCATCAATTTGGAAAATTCCTCAGCGGTTCCCGTCAAAACCGGCCAAGTTCCGTAGTGTATAGGTACTACGTATTGAGGACGAAGGAGTTTGCAGGCATAAGCAGCTTCATTCGGATCCATAGTAAAATGGCTGCCGATGGGAAGAAGAACCAGGTTGGGTTTATAGAGGTCCCCGAAGATTTTCATGTCGGACATGACCGCGGTGTCTCCCGCGTGGTAAACGGTGAATCCGTTTTCGAAGCGGATGATGAAGCCCACGGGCTCGCCGGTGTAAATCACCCGACCCTCT
>JAHJQK010000126.1 GCA_018819135.1 Pseudomonadota bacterium
CGCCTCGGCCACAACCCGGCCGCCGCCCTGTACCAGGGATACACGCCCTGCAATTTTTATTATGGCCGCTTGGGGAAAGCCACCTCCGAGACCGGCGGGAGATAAGGGAGAAAAAATGGAAGGGAATGCGAAAAAAGAAAGGGAAATTTCCGGATGGTATGCGCAGCAAGCACTTACGCCGCAAGAAAAAGCCGCCCAATTACAGGCCATAGAAAGGTGGTACGAGAAAAAGCACCGCCTCAACTACCGGACTGTTCCCCTGGAGATACCGGGAAAAATGATGCTGGCTCTGGGTAAGATCGCCCTGGATCAGGGGGTGTCGTTTTCAGAGTTCCTTGAGGGAATATTGGATGGGTATCTTCGCCAAAAGAAGGTGAATTGGAAATCGGTTAAGTGATTAAAGTGAGCTAATGTGCCTAAAGTGAATAACGGTAAGAAAACTGAGGAGGAATATGGCAACCAATCCTACAGGCGATGAAAGGAGAAAGGAAATGGCCAAAAGACATCCTTTGAAAATCACGGTTTTGAAAAAGTTGAGCGCCCAAGAGGTCTACGGGAAACCATTGCCGGAAGTGGCCGAGGATATGAGCGCTTATTGCGACCGGTTGGAGGTGGGGCAGGAGTTTATCGTGGAAGAGTCGGGGGCAATACCGGCTGGGTTTTGCACTTGGGCCTGGCATGACATCTTTCCTGCCGTAACCGGCTTGAGATTTGGCGGAAACTACCCCTGGGTGAAAAAAGAAGGCCTGACTTATGCCTGCTGCAGCGACGGGGCCCGGCCGGTGTTTTTTAAGATCGAGAGAGTTTGAAAAAATAGTTCGGAGTTGAGAGTTCGGAGTTCGGAGAAAAAGAGCAAAGGAAATCAGTTTACTCCGAACTAAACACTCCGAACTCCCTACTTAATTCTTTCGCCTTACCAGCATAAAAAGGGCCAGAAGGGCGACAGGGATGCCTATGGCCTGAGCAGTTGAAAGGACTCCAGGGATTGCCCAACCGCGCGGGTCGCCCCGGAAGAATTCAATGATAAAGCGGGCTGCAGAGTAGAAGAACAGATAATACCAAAAGAGTTGTCCGGCAAAACGTTTCGACCTGCGCATAGCTATAAGGGCAATGAATATCCCAAAGGTAGCCGCTGATTCATAAATCTGGGCTGGATGCAGTGGTATACCCAAAGGGGCCAGGCTGTTTTCGTCCTTAAACGTAACGGCCCACGGGACCCCCGTGGGTAACCCGTAGCATCACCCTGCCGAAAAACAACCCAACCTCCCCAAAGCCTGGCCAATGGCGATGGAGGGGGCCATCAGGTCCGCCAGTTGCCGAAAATTCAAATGATGCGTGCGCACGTACCAAAGACCCGTTAAAAAAGCAAAGATCAACCCGCCGTAAAAGACCAATCCGCCCCGCCAGAATTTGCCCGCGTCGATGGGGTTGTCCCGAAACTCTTCTAAGTTTCCAAGCACGTAGAAGAGTCGGGAACCCAATAGGGCGGCGATCAGAACGTAAAACGACAGGTCCATTATCAAATTGGAGTCGATACCGATGCGGCGGGCTTCTTTGAGAGCCAGAACGACGGCCAAAAAAAATCCAATGGCCAACAAAACGCCGTAGGTGTGGAGAGTAAAATCGCCGATTTTTACCAGGATGGGATACATGTAATAGTTCAGAGTAACGAGTTTGGAGTTCGGAGTTTAAACCAGGTAACTTTTTCAGCCCAAGGTCAGAGTTTTTTTGCGGATCATTTGCCAAAAAAGCAATAGCACCCCGATGGTAATTGCCGAATCAGCCACGTTAAAAGCCGGCCAGTGATGGGCATACCAATGGAAGTCCAAGAAGTCGATGACTTCCCCCATGCGTAAGCGGTCGATTAAATTTCCTATTGCTCCGCCGAGAATCAGGGAGAGGCTGACGGCAAAAGTGTTCTGGCCCGGCCGAAGATTCTTCAGAAGATAAAAAATACACCCGATGGCTATGGCCGAAATGAGGATGAAAAAGGTTATCCGCAGTGGAGAACGGCTCCCCGCCAAAAAGCCAAAAGCTGCTCCGGTGTTCCTCAGATAAGTGAGGTGAAAGAAATTGGGAACAATTTCGATTGACTGGTATAGGGTCATCTGGCCATGGACCAGAGCCTTCGTCACTTGGTCGAGGAACAGGACGATGCTGCCGATGATAACCGTCAGACGGTATTTCTGTTTCAAGATCTTCCCCTGGACCCTATGGCTGAGAGGGCTGTCCGGCAACGGGGACAGACTGTTGGGTGGTCGGCACTTTCTCCCACCTGCGGATCATAAACCCAGCAACGCTCGCATTTTTTGCCCGCAGCCCTGCGGATGAGGACGTTCAGCCCTTCCACCTCCGTGCTTTTTTGGGCTCCGGCGGGGGGAACATCGACGAGGGCTACCTGGGAGACGATGAAGAGATACTTAAGCTGTGCTTCATTCTCTTGCAGAAAAGAAAGGAGTTTTTCTGGCGAGTTAAGAGTAACAGCTGCTTCCAGGGAATTACCGATGAGCTTGTTCTTTCTCGCAATCTCCAAGGCTTTGGAGACTTCCGCGCGCACTTTCAGGAGAAGGTCCCAGCGTTCTTCGAGTTTAGCGTCGAGGTACTGGGTTTCAACTTCCGGAAAAAGATTGAAATGTACGCTGGGGGCGCGATCCTTGGTTCCTGGAAGTTGTTCCCAGACTTCTTCGGCAGTGTAGGAAAGGATCGTGGCCATAAGGCGAACGAGTGTGTCCAGGATTTTAAACAGGGCGGTCTGGGCAGCCCGGCGCTGCGGGGAGGAAGCAGGAGATGTATAGAGGCGGTCTTTCAGAATGTCCAGGTACAGGGCGCTTAAATCCACAGCGCAGAAATTGTGGAGGGAATGGAAGACGATATGAAACTCAAAATTGGCGTAAGCCTCTCGCAACCGGGAGATCAACCTTTGTAAGCGCAAAAGAATCCAGCGGTCCAGTTCCCAAAGTTGGCTGTCCGGAACCGCATCCTTTTGGGGGTTGAAATCATAGAGGTTCCCGAGCAGGAAACGGCAGGTATTGCGGATGCGTCGGTAAGCCTCAGAAAGCCGCGAAAGAATCTCTTGCGAGATGCGGATGTCATCGCGATAATCTTCGGCTGCTACCCAAAGACGGAGGATCTCCGCTCCGTAACGATTGATGACCTCCTCGGGAGCGATGACATTTCCGAAAGACTTGGACATTTTCCTTCCTTCACCATCCACCACAAACCCATGAGTTAGGACGGAATGGTAAGGAGCCTGCCCGCGGGTTCCTGCCGAGGCCAGGAGGGAACTGTGAAACCATCCCCGGTGTTGGTCGCTACCTTCCAGGTACATATCGGCCGGCGATTTTAAGTTTCTGCGCTTCTCGCAAACGGCGGCATAGCTCACTCCGGAATCAAACCAAACATCCAGGATATCCGTTTCTTTGGAGAATTCTTCTCCCTGGCATTGAGGACAGCGCGTTCCCGGTGGCAACAATTCCTTAGCCGGAAGTTCGAACCAGATGTCCGCTCCCCCTTTCACAAACAAACCAGAAACATACTCGACGATGCGTTCTTCTACCAGGAGTTGATGGCAGGATGAACAGGTAAAAGCCACGATGGGAACACCCCAGGCCCGCTGGCGAGAGATACACCAATCCGGACGATTTTGGATCATGCCGTAGATCCGATCCCGCCCCCACCGGGGGATCCAAGACACGCGATCGATGACCTCCAACGCCTTCTGGCGCAGGCCATTTTTTTCCATGGAGATAAACCATTGTTCTGTGGCCCGGAAGATGATGGGGTTCTTGCAGCGCCAGCAGTTGGGATACGAGTGGACGTAAGACTCAGAATGGATCTGGGCGCCAACTTCAGCCAGTTTTTGGATCACTGCTTCATTGGCATCAAAGACAAACTTCCCGGCGAAAAATTGGACGTCGGAAGTAAAACACCCTTGATTGTCCACGGGAGAATAGATGGGTATGTTATATTCTAAACCTGATTCGTAGTCTTCCTGTCCGTGGCCGGGAGCGGTGTGCACACATCCCGTGCCTGTGTCCAGGGTAATATAGTTGGCCAAAATAAGGATCGATTCACGCTCATACAGGGGATGGCGGCATTTGAGACCCTCAACCGCCTTGCCCGGAAATTTTTCCAAGATCGTATAATTTGTCTTTCCGGCCTTGGTCATGACCTGTTCCAGGAGGGCTTCGGCCACGATCCAGACCTCATCGTTTACCCCGCTGGAATTTCTAACGGGGTTTACTTCAGCGGCAACATAAAAATAATCCGGATGGAAGGCGATCGCCAGGTTTGCCGGGATGGTCCAGGGAGTCGTCGTCCATATGAGAACAAAAACTTTTTTCCCCCGCAACGCCGGAAAGGTCTTGCCGAAATCCGAGGTAGCCGCAAACTTAACGGTAACCGATGGGGAGGTATGATCTTCATATTCCACTTCCGCCTCAGCCAGAGCGGTCTCGCAGGAGGCACACCAGTAAACTGGTTTTTTCCCCCGGTAGACAGAGCCTTTGCCGACGAAGCGGCCGAATTCGCGGGCGATGGTTGCTTCATAGTCATAGCTCATCGTCAGGTAAGGATTTTCCCATTCTCCCATGACTCCCAGGCGTTTAAATTCCTGGCGCTGGATGTCTATGAAATTGGAAGCGAATTCCCGGCAGAGCTTTCTTTTCTCGATGATGGAGTATGAAGCTTTTTTACTTCCTAACTCTTTATCTACCTGATGCTCGATGGGGAGACCATGACAGTCCCATCCGGGAACGTATTCTCCGTTGAACCCAGCCATATTTTTGGATTTGACAATAAAGTCTTTGAGAATCTTATTCAAGGCCGTGCCGATGTGAATGTGGCCATTGGCGTAAGGGGGGCCGTCATGGAGGATATACTTGGGCCGCTCTTTGGCGATTTCCCTCAGTTGCTGATAAACTCGACCTTCTTCCCATTTTTTTAGAATCTGGGGCTCCTTCTGCGGAAGGTTGGCTTTCATGGGGAAAGGGGTTTGGGGCAAATTCAGCGTGCTTTTGTAGTCCATCTCGTCCTCGAAAAAAATAACCCTCAGGCTCGCCAAAAGGGATGAAGAGGCGTAAGGCCAAGCTTCTCAAACCTTCTGTAGCTTACAATTTTTTATTACATCATAATTCTATGTTAAGAAAAAAGAAAGAAGATTTTTAAAAGAACCCGGAGCCGATCTATTTTGGACAATCAGAAGTTTTCTTTCAGGAAATTTTTTATTGCACTTTTTCATCCAGGTGGTATAATTTCCCCGCTTTTTCGTAGGCAGTCTTTTGGGGAGGAAGAAAAGCGGGACTTTTTCTCCCTATAACCATCAACTTCAGTTCCATCTTTTCCATAATCTGAGGCAGTTCAACAAATCCAAAATTCGTGGATTTAAAAAGGCTTTTATAATCAAACAGTTATGCATTTTCGGCATGTCGATCAACCCAAAATCTTTGGGTTGATCGAGCTAAAATGGATTTTTTGAAATAATGTATTTGCCTGTAATTTCCGTGGGTTAGGATATATCTCAGAATTCTTCAATTGCCTAATAATCTTTAATAAAGGAGGTGATCAAAAAAATATAGGGGAAGTTTTGAAGATGGAAGTCTTTTAATGCCCAAGATAATTATAATTTTCCAAGTTCTTCACAAAGGGGAGGGGGAAAATGGCAAACAAAGGAATCGATTGGTCTTCGCTGTGGAAGAAAGATGAGTGGCTTGCCGTCTGGATCGGGTTCCTGATTATCGTTTTATCCCTGGCGGGCCTGAAGTTGACGGGTGTCAAGTTCAAATGGACGACGGATGGAGAATTTGCTTCCTTTATGGCTGAGCGGATGCCCGTGGTGGAAAAGCTGGCCAAGGAGGCTGGGCAAAAGGGCGAACAGGCGCTTCAGGAACAGATGGTGGCCCTGAAATCCGCCGCGGACTCCCAAAACCGGAAAGCCGTGGGCGAGGCTATCAAGAAATTGGATGAGGTTGCCAAGAAGGCGAAGGATGAGGGGCTCAAAAAGAAGGTGGCCCCCCTCGTTCGAAGCGTGCGGGGAGAGGCGGGGAACCTCCTGGACAAAGTCTTTGCCGGGGAAAATATCCTGGCAGCTTTCTATATCCTGATTTTTTTCTGGATCCTGGCCACGATCGGCGCCGCGGCCATGAAGCTGGAAATCGGGAAGTTCATCGCCGGGTTCCCGGTCATTTTCATTATCACCTTCATCGCCCAGTTCCTGGCAGGGAATTACACGATTTTTTACTATGGGCTGGAGTACGTCCTCTGGTGCCTTTTGATCGGGTTGATTATCAGCAACGTATTCGGAACCCCCAAATGGCTAATGGCCGCCGCCCGGACCGAATATTACATCAAGATCGGGTTGGTGATTCTGGGATCGGGGATCCTGTTCGGGGAGATCATCCAGGCCGGAGGGTACGGGATTATCCAGGGTCTCCTGGTCGTCGGAGTGGTCTGGTATGCCTGCTACTGGTTCGCCCGGAAGATGAAAGTGGATGAAGAGTTTTCCGCCATTTTAGCCAGCGGAGTCTCCATCTGCGGTGTTTCCGCGGCCATCGCCACCGCGGGCGCAGTTAAAGGGGACCCGAAGAAGCTGAGCTATGTGACTTCTATTATCCTGGTTTGCGCCGTGCCCATGATGGTGATCATGCCCTGGATTATCAAAGCAACCAACATGGATCATATGGTAGGCGGGGCCTGGCTGGGAGGAACTCTGGATACGAGCGGCTCCGTGGTGGCTGCCGGGGCCCTGGTGAGCGAAGCGGCTATGAAGATCGGGGTCATCGTCAAGATGTCCCAGAACGTGCTGATCGGGTTCGCCGCTTTCATTCTGGCCATCGTCTGGACCTTTAAAAAGGCTGCGCCCGGCGAGAGACCCGGGGCAATCGAAATTTGGTTTCGCTTTCCAAAGTTTGTCCTCGGATTCATGGTGGCATCGCTCATTTTCTCTTTCGTACTGGATCCCAAGACCGTCGGGGTCGTAAAGGGGCAGCTGGGAACATTGAGAACCTGGTGGTTTGCCCTGGCCTTTACCTGTATCGGGCTTGAGACTCGTTTCGTTGATCTGTTCAAGATGGGCGGGGGAAGGCCGGCGGCGGCTTTTCTGGGAGCGCAGTTCTTCAACATCTTCTGGACGCTCCTCCTGGCCTACCTCATCTTCGGCGGAGTTCTTTTCCCGGCTCCTAAATTCTGAAAAAAGATAGTAAAAAAATTCGCTATGGGAGGGGCGACTTTAGTCGCCCCTTTCTTATAAAGAAAATTGGTATCAATTTAGCGGTTTGAAAAAGTGGTTTTACCACCTTTGTTGAGGTCCGGGGGTCTGGGTGGAACGCGCCGGAAGCATCGGCCGGGTTTCCGCTTGGCCACGAAGAACCCCACTCGTTTCCGCCGGAGGAGGCGGGGGGCGTTTTCCCCGCCCCACCCGCGAAGAAATCAGCGCCTTATGATTCCAATCCCGCCATGGCGGGACCAGGCCCCCGGACCATGGATTCCCTCTGACCTTACACCCCACCTCTTTTCAAAGGGCTAAAGTGTTACGAAAATTGAGATTTTGGGTATATTTTTATTAGACCTCCATCCTATCTCCTAAGAGTGGCCCGCTTTTCAATGATTTTAGAGGATTCTGAAAAAAATTGACATTTTGCAAAAGTTCGTTAAACTCTATGGATATTTCAGTCCTGGTAATAAGATATTTCCTTTGGTGAGGAGAGAAAATGGAAAAAGCAGTATGGCATGCTATTGAAGCGGAACAAGTGCTTAAAGAACTGAATACGGATAACCATAATGGCTTGACCACCGACGAAGTCCAGAAGAGGCTGGAAAAGTACGGCTTTAACGAGCTCAAAAAAGAAGAAGGGATTTCCCCCTGGACTATTTTTTTCAACCAGTTCAAGAATATTCTCATTATCATTCTTCTCGTGGCCATTGGCCTTTCGGCCGTCGTCGGGGAACTGGTGGATGCTGTCATTATTGCGGTCATTGTCATATTCTGCGCTCTTCTGGGGTTTATTCAGGAGTATAGGGCGGAGCGATCTCTTGAGGCTTTGAAGAAAATGCTTTCCCCCGCCATTACTGTGCTTCGTGGAGGGAAGGAGGAAGAAGCCCCTTCCAAGGAGCTTGTCCCCGGCGACATATTAGTTCTGGAAGCGGGGGATAAAATCCCAGCAGATGCCCGATTGATTGAAATCCATTCTCTGCGCTGCGACGAGGCTCCTCTCACGGGAGAATCTGTTCCCATTGGCAAAGAAACGAGAGCTTTACCTGAAGGAGCTTCAGTAGGGGACCGGAAGAACATGGTTTTTACCGGAACCACGGTGACCTACGGCAGAGGAAAAGCCGTTATAACCGCCACAGGAATGAAGACTGAATTTGGCAAGATCGCCGAGGAAGTGACCGCGATTAAGGCGGAAAAAACGCCTCTGGAGAAGAGGACCGCAGAGATCGGCAAATGGCTTGGTTTTATCGCTCTGGGAATCTGTTTATTTGTGGCTGGTTTCAGCATTTTCAGGGAATTTTTCACGGGAAAGATTGATCTTCCTTTTATCATAAAAGTGGTGATGTTCACCATCGCCCTGGCCGTAGCCGCAGTTCCCGAGGCTTTAGCAGCCATCGTCACCGGCGCCCTGGCCATCGGCATGCATCAGATGGCCAAAAAAAATGCTCTGATCAGGAAGATGCCTGCGGTGGAGACCCTCGGGTGCACGACGGTGATCTGCTCTGACAAGACCGGAACCCTGACGAAGGGAGAGATGACCATCCGCAAAATATTCACCGGGAAGAATCTCGTCGAGGTTACGGGGACAGGGTATAAGCCCGAAGGGGAATTCCGGGCTTCCGATGGCTTCAACCCCCAAACCCATCATTCCTTCCGCATGCTCCTGCAGGGGGGCTTGTTGTGCAATGATTCTTTTTTAGAAGAAAAAGATGGCAAGTGGCTGATCAAAGGGGACCCAACAGAAGGGGCCCTGGTGGTAGCGGCCGTAAAGGCCGGTTTTCATCAAGCCGAAATGCGCTTGGAGGCTCCGCGGATTGAAGAAATTCCCTTCAGCTCCGAGAGGAAGAGGATGAGCACCATCCATCAAATGAACAACGGGAAAAGGGTCGTATTCATGAAAGGGGCGCCGGAGGGGGTTTTGGAAAGGTGTGCTTTCGCTTTGGACGGGGAGAAGGCCTTCCCCATGACCGACGAAGAGAGAGTAAAAATTCTTAAGGTCAATGAGGAAATGGCCGAGGGCGCCTTAAGGGTTTTGGGCATCTCCTACCGGGAGATCCATGAGGGAACGGCATGTGCGGAGGAGGCCGTTGAAAAGGACCTAGTTTTTCTCGGCCTGGTGGGCATGATGGATCCGCCCAGGGAGGAAGCCATGGAGGCCATCCAGGTGTGCAAAAAGGTGCACATCAAGCCCATCATGATTACGGGCGACCATAAGCTCACGGCTGTAGCCGTCGCCAAAGAAATCGGCATTTACCAGGAAGGCGATCTGGCTCTGGTGGGTAAGGATTTGGAGAAGATGAGCGACGGAGAATTGGAAAAAATCGTCGATCGGGTAACCGTCTATGCCCGGGTATCGCCCGTGGATAAATTAAAGATCGTGAAAGCCTGGAAGGCCAGAGGGGAAGTCGTGGCCATGACCGGCGACGGGGTAAACGATGCCCCGGCCCTCAAGCACGCCGACATCGGGATCGCTATGGGGATAACGGGCACGGATGTGGCCAAAGAAGCCTCCGACATGGTTCTCCGTGATGACAATTTTGCCACCATCGTGCACGCGATTGAGCGAGGAAGGCTGATTTATGACAATATCAAAAAATATCTTACCTACCTCCTTCAGTGCAATATTACAGAAGTCATCGTGATCGGAGGGATCGTCTTGGCGATAGGCCCCGAATTTTTACCACTTCTCCCTGCTGCCATATTGTATATAAACCTTGTCACGGATGGTCTTCCAGCTCTGGCCCTGGGCTTCTCTCCAGCTGACCCTGACCTGATGACCAGGCCTCCGCGAGATCCGAAAGAGAGCGTTTTCGGATGGGATGTCAAGTCTTTTATATTGCGGGCAGTCTTAATCGAATGTCCCTTCTTCTATATACTTTTTTTCCACAAGCTCACCGACATTACAGATGCCAGGACAGAGATCTTTTTCCTCTTTATCATTATCGAGCTGGTCATTGCCCTCAACTGCCGTTCCCTCGTCCATAGCATTTTCAAAGCGCCTCCTCATAAGTGGCTCCTAATAGCGCTCGGATGGGAGCTTATATTGATTGCGGTGATCATCCAGATTCCCACGGTGCGGGAGACCTTCGGCATCACGATACCTTCCTTCTATGACTTGGCCATTATCATTGCCTTTGGTATGATTATTTTTGCCCTCATCGAAGCCACAAAGGCTATCCTTAGGAGGAAAATGCAACCGGCCAGAAGGCTTAGTGTTTGATGGTACCATCCACCCGCGCACTTCCGGAGGATTTTTTTCTTGATTTAAGGGGGGATTTCCGGTAATCCATTAGTCCTGCCAGCGGCGGGATTAAGCTGCATAATCTCAGCCTATTTAAGACGTTTCCATTAGATTTGCTCTATCCCCAACCCAAGGGGATCGTCCTCTGTATATGACTATGGAAATTCCCTGGCATATTGACGAAAAAGATTTTTTCCTTGGGCTACCCGAGGAGAAAAAAGGATTTTATCTCTCTTTCCACTCCACCCGGTGGCCAGAAGGATCATAGAAACCCTGGGCCGGAGGGTCCGCTACCTGGGGGAGCAGGTCGAAAGCCTGATGGTTAGCGACGTCCCCAGCCGCTTGCTGAAGCTGTTGGCCTGCCGCTGCTGCCAGAACCTGAGCGACTTCCGGCTGATCACATCACCAATGGCTTTTCTGCAAAAATTATCAAAAAACTTGCCCACTCTCAATTTTTAAAACCACTTTTGTTGTGGTCCGGGTGGGGAGGGCGTCTGGCGCCGGCAAAATCGGCCCCAGAACAACCTATATTCCATCCCCTACCGAAATGGCGGAGGATTTTAGGCGGGAAAGGAAGCTTTCCGGGATCGATGATGATAGAAAAGGATGGGTAACAGAATTTTATTCCATCTCCCGCCGTATCCTATGGAAGGAAGGCTGCCTTATTTTGGCAAGCCAGGCGCCCTCTCCACCCGGACCGGCGTACCACCTGGAATGAAAAAACAACTTTTAAAAATGAGGGCAGGCAAGATCAAAAAACTCTTGACTTCAGGAGGGTTAGTCAACCATAATGAAATAGGAATTTCGCTCGGATGTTGGGATTTATTGGTTCAAAAAACTAGCCATTCCAAATTTTAATTATTAGAAGACCCAGTAGGAAGTCCACCGGTTTAATGGACCTTCTGCCCGATCGTTTATCAGGCGCCTTCTTAACACCTTTCTAAGAATCTATTGGGAATGTTTTAAATAAGTTGACAGTATGCAGGTCAATCAAGTAAATGGATCACTTGAAATCCCCTATTGCTCACCTTTAGTCCGCCTAATATGGCGTAGATTTTTAAAAAATCAAGAGGACTGGATATAGGATACTGATAAAGTTGTGAGGAGGTGACCAAATTTTTAGCAGAGGTTAGAGGAAGCAAAGGATGGTTGTCTATCGTTTCAGTTTTTAGGGCGTGATTGAAATAAAAAATGGAGGAGAAAGAAATGGCTAATTCAGAAACCCCTCTTTTGGATGAGCTGGAAAAAGGGGAATGGCCGAGCTTTGTGAAAGACATGAAGCAGGCCGCCGAAAAAAAGCCCATGGCCAAAGACCTCTTGCGCCAGCTCGAGCTTTCCTATAAAGAAAAGATCGGGCATTGGAAGCATGGGGGCATCGTAGGCGTCAAAGGCTATGGGGGAGGCGTCATTGGCCGGTATTCGGACCGTCCCGACCTTTTCCCGGGTGTTGCGCATTTTCACACCATGCGCGTCAACCACCCGACGGGATGGTTCTACACAACCAAGGCTCTACGGACACTCTGCGACATCTGGGACAAGCATGGCAGCGGTCTGACCAACATGCACGGCTCTACGGGAGACATCATTTTGCTGGGAACCACCACCGACCATTTGCAGTCCTGTTTTGATGATCTCTCCGACGCCGGATTTGATCTGGGGGGGTCAGGGTCGGCCTTGCGGACTCCCAGCGCCTGCGTCGGCCCGGCCCGTTGCGAATGGGCCTGCATCGACAGCCTAAATATCTGTTATGACATCACCATGAGTTTTCAGGATCAGTTGCACCGCCCGATGTTCCCTTACAAATTCAAAATCAAAGTCTCGGGCTGCGCCAATGACTGCGTGGCTTCCATCGCCCGGTCGGATTTTTCGATTATCGGGACGTGGAAGGGTAATATCCAGATCGATCAAAAAGAAGTTCAGGCTTATGCGGCCGCCGGCCTGGATGTCCAAGCGGAGGTCACGGACCTCTGCCCGACGAAATGCATAACCTGGGATGAAAAGGAAAAAACTCTGGCGATTGAAGATGCCGACTGCACCCGTTGCATGCATTGCATCAACATGATGCCCAAGGCCCTGCGCCAGGGAAAAGAAAAAGGCGCCACGCTGTTGATCGGCGGCAAGGCCCCCATTGTCCAGGGCGCTCTGCTTTCCACGGTCATCGTGCCTTTCATGAAACTGGAGCCTCCCTACCAGGAACTGAAAGACCTGATTTTAAAGATCCTTGACTGGTGGGATGAACACGGTAAGATGCGGGAAAGAGTGGGAGAGCTGATCAACCGGGTGGGAATGCGGACTTTCCTGAAGGACATTGGATTGAAACCGGTTCCTCAGATGGTCAAGAGCCCGCGGACGAACCCCTATGTATTCTTCTGGCCCGAAGAGATCAAAAAGGAGGTAAAGTAAAAATGGCCAAAACGGATATTGGACCGCCCAACTATAAAAATTTCATGCCGCCGGTAATTCAGAAGAATTACGGGAAATGGCAATACCATGAAATTCTCCAACCGGGCCTGCTGAAACATGTGGGCGAAACCGGTGAAGAGCTCTACACCGTGCGCGCTGGTTCACCCAGGCTGATGAGCACGGATCATATCCGGGAGATATGCGAAATCGCCGAAAAGTATTGCGATGGCTATCTGCGCTTCACCAGCCGGCACAACATTGAGTTTCTCCTGACTGATAAATCGAAGATTGAACCTTTGATAGCCGAATTGAAAAGCAAAAAGTACCCGGTCGGCGGAACCGGCCATTGCGTAACCAATATCGTGCATACCCAGGGCTGGGTTCATTGCCATACGCCGGCTACGGACGCTTCCGGCCCGGTGAAAGCTGTCATGGACGAGCTCTACGAGTATTTCTCCACCATGACCATGCCTTCTCAGGTGCGCATCGCTCTGGCCTGCTGCCTGAACATGTGCGGGGCCGTACATTGTTCGGATATCGCCATCCTGGGAATTCACCGCACCGTACCCAAGCCGGACCATTCCCGGGTGCCCAACGTTTGCGAGATTCCCACAACAGTGGCCTCCTGCCCAACCGGAGCCATCCGGCCTGACCCCAAAACCAAGAGTGTGATCATTAACGAAGATAAATGCATGTACTGCGGAAACTGTTATACGGTCTGTCCGGCTCTTCCCCTGGCAGACCCGGAAAATGACGGCATTTCCATCTGGGTCGGCGGGAAAGTTTCCAATGCCCGGAGTGCGCCCATGTTTTCCAAGTTAGCCATTCCCTTCCTGCCCAACAACCCGCCAAGATGGCCGGAGACGGTGGCGGCCGTGAAAAATATCGTGGAGACCTACGCCAAACATGCCCGTAAGCATGAGCGCATGGGAGAATGGATTAACCGCATCAGCTGGGAAAGGTTCTTCCGCTTAACGGGGATTGAATTCACCGATAAGCACATTGATGACTTCACCACGGCTCCGGAAACCTACCGGACAACTACCCAATTCAAGTGGGGTTGAAAATGAGCGCAGAGACCAAGGGAAAAGTATTAGAATTTTTTCGGGAAAAATCCAAAGGGGACAAGAAAAAATATTACGTGAAGGAAGTAGTGAAAGGGCTTCCAAATGAAGATCGCCATGCCATTCAGGAGGCGGTGAAAGAACTCCTTGACGAGGAAACCCTGAAGTATTGGTCCAGCGGCAGCACCACGTATGTTATGCTCGCCGAATTTTTCCCAAAAGAGTAGCTTTATAAAATTATGAACGGGGCAATTCCTCGGCTGGTCATTGCGGCTTTGCGGGGGGGAGCGGGGAAGACCACGCTTTCCCTCGGCATGGCCGCGGCCTGGAAGGGACGCGGTAAGAAAGTAGCCCCCTTCAAAAAAGGACCGGATTACATAGATGCCGCCTGGCTTTCTTTGGCTGCCGGGAACCCATGCCACAACCTGGATACATTTTTAATGGGAGGCAGGGAAGTCCAGCGATCGTTTTGGCAGAATGCCCAAGAAGCGGATATCGCTTTGATCGAGGGCAACCGGGGCCTATATGACGGGGTGGACGACGGAGGAAGCCACAGCACTGCTGAGCTGGCCAAGCTCCTCCAAGCGCCGGTCATCCTAATTATTGACTGCGATAAAGTGACCCGGACAGCCGCGGCCATGGTTTTGGGTTGCCAGAAATTGGACGCGGAGGTGGACATCCGGGGCGTGATCCTCAACCGGGTGGCCCGCAGCCGTCACGAAGATATTTTGCGGATGTCCATTGAGAAAATTTGCCACCTTCCAGTTGTGGGAGCCGTTCCCAGGATGGAGGATTTTCCGTTTCCCGAAAGGCATCTGGGGCTTACGCCTCCGCAAGAGCATGCCCTGGTGCAAAATGCTCTGAAAAGAGCGATGGAGGTAGCTGAAGAGTGCCTGAACCTGGATCAACTTTGGGAGATCGCCGAAAAAAATTCATGGCGGGTTGTCCGAATTTCCGGGATCAGGGAAGAAAAAACGGTTCTTTGTGAACACGGAACAAGTTCAGATAAGCCGGTCATAGGGGTGGTTAAGGATTCAGCCTTTCAATTTTATTATCCGGAAAATTTACAGGCCCTTTCCGACCGCGGGGCCAAACTAATTGAAGTAAGCGCGATTAAGGAAAAAGAACTGCCGCCGGTGGATGCTCTTTACATTGGCGGAGGATTTCCGGAAGCGCATGCTAAATGCCTAACTGAAAATGTCAGCTTTCGTAATTCTCTCCGCCAAGCCGCGGAAAACGGCCTGCCGGTCTATGCTGAATGCGGCGGGTTGATGTACCTGGGGGAGAGCCTGGTTATTTCCGGCCAGAATTTTCCCATGGCCGGAGTCTTACCTGTGGCTTTTCAGATGGAGAGACGGCCCCAGGGACATGGTTATACCCTTTTGGAAATTGAAAAAGAAAATCCGTTTTTTCCAGTGGGGTTGATTTTGAAAGGCCACGAGTTTCATTACTCGCGCCTCCTCTGGCTGCGTGAAGACGAAGCCTATCTCGCCTATGCCATGAAACGAGGATCTGGCATCGATGGGAAGAAAGACGGGCTCTGCCGCAAGAATGTTTTAGCCACTTTTTCCCACATTCATGCCCTGGGAACGGCGGAGTGGGGTTATGCCCTGGTGGAAAAAGCCAGAGGTTATCGCCTAAGCGAAAAGATCGCGATGGCGGTGGTTTGAGGGAAATGGAAGACGTCAAAGTAGCCGCAGTGGTGATGCAATCTGCAGTGGGGAAGAAAGAAGAGAACCTGGACCGTATGGAATCCTTCGTGCGCCGGGCAGCGGATCAGGGAGTGCAGATCATCTGTTTCCCCGAAATGAACATCAGCGGTTATGGCCTCCGGCAGAACATGGCGACGATTGCGGAAAGTATCCCCGGACCCACCACCGAGGCTGTCTTAAAGATGGCCAGAGAGAGCGGCCTCTTGATTCTGGCCGGCTTGGCCGAAAGAGGATCAGCAGGGGAAATCTTTATCAGCCATTTCGCCGCCAGCCCGGAGGGATTACTGGGTGTTTATCGTAAGCTCCATTTAGGTCCACCGGAAGAAGGGATTTATCGACCTGGGCAGGCTTGGCCCATTTTTCAATACCAAAGATGTGCTTTTGGTATCGAACTCTGCTTCGATGCCCATTTTCCCGAATTAAGCACGATGCTGGCGTTAAAGGGAGCAGAGATTATTTTTATTCCTCATGCTTCCCCGCGGGAATCATCC
>JAHJQK010000127.1 GCA_018819135.1 Pseudomonadota bacterium
CTCGGATAAAATGAAGTTTGGTCTCACTAGCAATGGCCCGGGCCATCAGGGTTTTACCCGTTCCGGGAGGGCCATAAAGCAATACCCCTTTGGGGGCCTCAATGCCTAACCTTTCGAAAACCTTCGCATAACGAAGAGGAACCTCTACCATTTCCCGAACGAGTCTTAGCTCATTTTCCAGTCCGCCCACATCTTCAGCCAGAGCTTCGACTACCTTAAATTCGAGGTCAACATCCATGTTAGAAAGCTTCTAGTAGAGGCAATTAAATTGGTATAAAGATTATACCATATGATGTTTCAACCATACAACATTTTAATTTTTTTTGTCAAGGAGAAGTCTCCCTCGGTAATGTATCATTTTTTCTTGTTTTAGGAAAAAGAAATGGGGTACGCTATCAAGTCAGCTACCCCAATCCTAACTGAATTGAATCCTGGCCAGGAGATAAACCGAAAAACCAGTTTCCATAACAGGATCATTTTATGAAAGGGTTGTAAAGACGTTCGTTTTTGATCGTCGAAGTTGGAGCGGGGCCGTAATTATGCCCCGGATAAACGATCGTCTCGTCAGGGAGGGTGAGGAGTTTAGTTTTAATCGATTGCCACATGAGCGGCCAGGAGCCGCCGGGTAGATCCGTCCTGCCCACCCCCCCCACAAACAAAGTATCGCCTGTAAAAACTGCCTGATCCCCTTGGAGGCATATTCCCCCTGGAGAATGACCCGGAGTGTGGAGGACTTTTAGAGTCAGGTCTCCAAGCCGGATGAGATCACCTTCTTTCACGGTCAGATCAGCGGGGGGGGAAGGGTGGCCCCCAAACATAGAGATCATACTACGGGGGATGCGGGTGAGAAGCGGTTCATCTTCTTCATGGATGATGATCTTGGCCCCGGTCTTTTTTTTCATTTCCTCGTTGCCCATGATGTGGTCGACGTGGGCATGGGTGTTCAAAATATACCGGATCGTGATTTTTTGCCGGTCGGCGATGGCCAGAATCTCGTCGATATCATCAGCCGGATCGATGACCAGTCCTTCTTTTCCAGCGTCGCTGCTTAGAAGGTAGGCAAAGACTGCCATCCTTCCCACTTCAAGCTGCTTCAGGAACATTCTCCCTCCTCATTCCCTTGGGATAATTCCAACCTGTGGACATAGCATGGCGACTGGGCAAACGTTGCATTTGGGTTTGCGGGCGATGCAAATTTTCCGCCCATGGAAGACAAGCTGATGACCAGCCATAGTCCAGCCGTTTTGAGGGATTACTGCCATCAACTCGAATTCGATTTTATCTGGATCATTCGATTGAGCCCAGCCCAGACGGTGGGTAACTCGCTTCACGTGGGTGTCTACGGCAACAGCCTGTTGCCCGTAGGCGTTGCCCAGGATGATATTGGCTGTTTTCCGGCCTACTCCGGGAAGAGCCGTAAGCTCTTCCCGCCTCCGGGGAACCTGCCCTTTAAACTTTTGGATGATCATCTGGCAGCAGCGGATTATATTTTTGGCCTTATTATGGTAAAAACCTGTAGAACGGATTTCTTCTTCAAGGGTTTTAAGGTCAGCCCGGGCGAAATCTGCGGCGTTACGATATTTTCTAAAAAGATCCTTGGTGACCAAATTCACCCTTTCATCCGTACATTGAGCGGCTAAAATGGTGGCTATGAGCAATTGCAAAGGATTCTGGAAATTGAGGGTAACTCGGGCATCCGGATACTCTTTTTTCAAGATGGCGAGGACTTTTAACGCTGTTGGTTTCGGCTTCAAATTTTGCCCCTTTCTTTGCCAATCTCCTCGGGAAACCTTTCTTATTCTTAAAGGAAAGGGAAGCGGAAAGTCAAGTTTTTTCTCTTCCTCCAAATCATACAAAAGGAGTAAGATATAAAAGAAAGAGAATAACTTTTTTCTAATTTTTATAGAGTTATTTATTTTGACAAAACCTTACTAAATTTAGTAAAATTTTACACGGTTAAGAAGCCGGCTGGAGAATAAAATGCATAAAGCGAAGAGCGCGTTAGATTTAATTGGCTCGACTCCGATCCTGCAGCTCGGACGGTTGCCGCAAAAACAGGATGCTACCATCTGGGCCAAATTGGAAGGCTTCAATCCCGGAGGCTCGGTA
>JAHJQK010000128.1 GCA_018819135.1 Pseudomonadota bacterium
ACTTCATCGGTGTTGCCAAGTTTACCCATAATCGGGTCCGCGACTAAAAGGGCCTTTTTTATTTTCAGTTGTTTGGCCCGTTCACCCAATCTCTGGATTACGCCCGCCCCGAACATCAGCGGCGGCATGGGGTTGATCCGCACCTCCCAGATCTGCTTCGGCTCTTTAAAACTGTCCAACCGCTCCCAAATGCTCTCAATTTCTGCATCCTCCACGTCAAAAACGCTATGGGTAGGAGGAAGGGGCTCCGTGCGGTAGAAACTCGGGTAACGATCCCAGATTTTATTCCATCCGGCGTCCTCATTAAATTTCAGCTCATCTTTGAGCGTTTCCTTCGCTATTTTCAGTACGACATCAGCCGTTACGTTCATCCCGTAGCGAGCACTCAATAAATCCCCCAGAAACTCATAGATCGAGGCCTGCCCTCCCGGTACGGCATTCAAGCAGTATCCAAAGGTATCGCACGTGGCGGTGGAGACAACTCCATCTGCCAAAACCTGGCCGAACTCGGTACCTTTTTCAATCTCTGCCAGCAGCCCGATGGCTCCTTCTATATCTCCCATTTTCATCTTGCCGGCACTGGCTGCCACCCCTAAAGCGCTTCCTATTTCGATCAAATCAATTCCCAGATCATCGCATATAAATTTCAGCCGCCCGATGGCATCAGGATCCGTAATTCCTAAATTGGTTCCCAGCAGACCAATGCCTTCATATTCGTAGGCGGAACAAAGGCGCCTACCATCGGCCTGGTGATAGAGGATGGAACATTGAATGACACAACCCGGCATACACCCGTGCATTTTCCCGCCCCGTTCCAAATTCATCTTTTTAACTACTTCTCCGCTGACATTCCTAAACCCGACGGGCCTCCCAGAAGTGTAATTTTGCCACGGCATGGTTCCTTGATAACTGTTGGTGGAAACCGCCAAGGGAGTTCCAAATTGACGGAACAGCCAGCAGGTTATGTCTTGGTTCAAAGTATCGACCCAGGATTTTACCGTTTCTCTGAATTTTTCCTTGGCGGCAATGTCCACGGCGGGAGTACCGGAGCTGTCAATGACGATGGCCTTCAGCCCTTTGAAAGCCATGACCGCCCCCAAACCGCCTCTGGCGGCGTTTCTGGATGGTTCTCCCAGCATATCAGAAAAGCCAACGGCAGCGGATTTGTATTTCTTTTCTCCTCCAATCCCGATGGAGGCGGTGCAGATCTTATCTCCGTATTTCTTGCGCAATTCCTGGTTCAATTGGTAATTTTTCATCCCCTTGAATTCATCCATCGGAACAATACTGGCCCCATCTTTGGTGATCTTCAGACCGGACAGCTTATCCGGCGCAGACATCCCCTCCACAATAATCGCCCGAATCCCCAAGCGATCCAGAGCCTGGGCGGCCGGCCCTCCGGCATTGGCTTCCTTAATCCCCAAATGAGAGGGCTCTTCCCTCCGACCGAAATTCTTCCGAGCTGGGGAGCCAGAGTTCCCGCCAAAGGCCCGCCGGCCATAATGAGTTTGTTCTCCGGGCCGAGAGGATCCACTATCGGAGGTACTTCTTTATTCATGATTTTGCCAATTAAACCCCGGCCACCTACGAGTTTCCACTCTTCCGGCAGATTTTCATAATGCCCTTCCAATGTATTCATATTAAGCCGCAATATCTTCATCTCCCTATTCCTCCCTTTTCCAGCCAATAACGGCAACCATGATTGGGAAAGACTTGTACCTTATGATGCCCAGCGACAAAAAAGGTTTTATCCTGTCAAGTTTTTACAATATATCATTATTTTAGCCCGACCCCAAGCAACGGGATACTATCTTATCCTGATGTTCCATTCCTTTCCCTCCCGCCTATTTATGCCTGACGACCCACGGATGGTTGCTGGAGACGTATAACCTGCAACTCGAAACCCGTAATCCGAAATTTTAGACTCGCAACTTTTTATATGGTATAATACCCAAAATTTTCCGCGAATTTTCCCCCTATTATTTTTGCTGGATTCTGGTATTCGCGACTTGTGAATCCTTTTTTGACTCGGGATTTTGGATCCGGGTCTTTGTTGACTCCTGACTCGGGACTTGAGACCCGAAACTTAGGACTAAAATCATGCGCGGTGACCAGTGAGCCTTTCTAAATATCTTCAATTCAAAAATTTCCAAATCCTCTATAGAATTAAACCTGTCTCGCGAAGGCGCAAAGCCACAAAGCAGCTTAAAACATTTTGGTTTTTATTGCCCATTGGGGTGAGCAAGGTTTTTGGTGTTCGGGAACTCGAGACTTTGAAGTTGTAGTCCTGCCATAGTAAAAGAAGAAATCATTAAGTTACGATTATGTTGATAATTGAAGATGTGACCCTTACCTATTTTGAAGGAGGCCTCATCATGGATCGGCCATTTGTCGACGAAAATACCCGGGAGCGTACAAGGCTCATCTCTCTCGTGGCCCGACTGACGGACGAAGAGTTAAGCTTGCCCCTTGAAATGGGCTGGACCATTGCGTCCGCCTTTGCCCACCTTGCCTTTTGGGACCAACGGGCATGGGGGCTTATGCGCAAGTGGAAGCAGAGCGGAGTGGCGGCATCACCGATAGATGACGACATCACCAACGACGCACTTCTCCCCCTCTGTCTGGCGATACCTCCCCGGGTTGCGGCGAATCTGGCGGTAGCCGCCGCCGAGGCCATTGACCATGAACTTGAGCAGGCCCCCTCCGATTTGACTGCCGATATAGCAGCGCTGGGAGAAAAGTACAGGCTTTGGCGATCCATACATCGCCGCATGCACCTGGATCAAATAGAAGCCAGGCTCCGATCCAAGTGAAAAGCGTAAAGAGGATAAGCCCTTTAATCTTGAAATTGGGGAGAATGGGATAAAGGAGCAAGGAACAGCCTGATCCTCAAAGGAAGTTGCCCGGTATGCGCCTAACGATTTTTCCTCGTTTAATTTTAGGGTACCTGCTCATATTCATTCTGGTATTAGCGATAAGCGTTTACGCCATCCTTCAGCTGCAGCAGTTTGAGACGGTGACTCGTTCCATCCAGGAACTCGACAACCAGATCTTAGAGTCCGAGAAAAGACTGAGCGATTCTCTGCTGTCCCAAATGCGCTACGAGAGAAAATACGTGATCCTGAAGGATCGCGTTCTATACGATATTATCGCCAGGGAGAGCGAGCGGCTGATTGGCATGGTAAATTCCATCCTGGATCTTGCTAAAATGGAAGCCGGAATGATGGTTTTCCATTTTAATCCCACGGACATGATGCCTTTGATTCATCAGGCGATTGCCGAA
>JAHJQK010000129.1 GCA_018819135.1 Pseudomonadota bacterium
AATCCATGGAAAGTCGAGCGCCTCATGATGCCAAGCGAAGCGCCCTGGCCCCCGAGCCTGAGAAAGCCACCGGTAACGATAACTCTCAAGCAAACTGATTCCTAAACAACAGGTTAACATGAGTCAAATGGAAAAGCCTAAAAGTAAATTATTATCAAAATTTGCTTGACAAAAAATAGGAATTTTTTAATAATAGATAGACTTTTTTTGCCAGTCGTCTCTCCTTTCCCCTCTTTTTTAAAAAATTCATTTGATTGCGCTCTTTGGATACGTGAGAGCGGAATTTTTCTGAAGGAGGATTGTATGCATGATGAAAGCGTCATGAAAGCTCTAACCCAAAAAGGGGTCTCCCGCAGAGATTTTCTGAAGTTCTGTACCACCATGGCAGCTACTTTGGCCCTTCCTTCTTCCTTTATCCCAAAGATTGCCGAGGCTCTCGAAAAGAAAGTGAAGCCGGTTGTTCTATGGCTGGAGTTTTCGGATTGTGCCGGGGATTCGGAATCCATGCTGCGGGCCACCAAGCCTACCATCGCGGAGATCGTTCTGGATGTGATTTCTCTGGAGTATCATGAAACCATTATGGCTCCATCGGGAAAAGCCGCGGAGAAATCCAAAGCGGATGTCGTCAAGAACCTTAAGGGGAAATACATTGCCATTGTGGAAGGAGCAATCCCCATGAAGGATGGGGGGATCTATTGCACCATCGGCGGCCACTCGGCCCGGGACATCGCCAGAGAGGTTTGCGGAAATGCTATGGCCACCCTGGCCGTTGGTTCCTGTGCCTCCTGGGGAGGAGTCGCCAGCGCCTCCCCCAACCCCACGGGATGTGTGGGCGTCAAAGAAGCAGTTCCCAATGCAACGGTGGTGAACCTTCCCGGCTGTCCGGTAAACGTGGAAAACATCACCGCCACCATCGTTCATTTCTTAACTTTCGGGTCGCTGCCAGCGCTGGACAGTGACCTCCGTCCGCTCTTCGGTTATGGGAAGAGAATCCATGACAATTGCGAAAGGCGCATGCACTTCGATGCCGGCCAGTTCGTAAGAAAATGGGGGGATGAAGGTCATCGTCTGGGGTGGTGCCTTTATGATTTGGGCTGTAAAGGACCCGAGGCCTATCACAATTGTCCTACGGTGAAGTACAATGAGGGGACAAGCTGGCCGGTCCAGTCCGGGCATCCCTGTTTTGCCTGCGCCGCCAGTCATAACTGGGATGTTATGGGACCGATCTACAGCAGGCTTCCCAACGTTCCGGGTGCCGGTTATCAGGTAACAGCAGACAAAATTGGTCTGGGCCTTGCCGCCGTGGCGGGTGCCGGTGTCGCAGCTCATGCTATTTTAAGGGGCATCCAGACCCACGGCCCCAAGGATGACCAAGAGAAAAAAGAGGAAAAGCCCAAAGAATAAGGAGGTTTAAAGATGCCGAAAATTGCCATTGACCCCATCACACGGATCGAAGGTCACCTGAGAATTGAGGCCCAAGTTGAGGGAGGAAAAATTAAGGATGCCTGGTCGGCGGGCACGATGTGGCGGGGCATCGAGCTGATCGTCAGGAACCGGGATCCGAGGGAGGTCTGGGCTTTCCTCTCTCGGATATGAGGGGTTTGAACAACGGTTCACTCCACCAGCTCCGTGAGAGCTGTAGAAAATGCCTTAGGGATCACCATTCCGGACAACGCCCGGATTATCAGAAATTTGATTTCGGGGATTCAGTACGTTCAGGATCACGTGATTCATTTTTATCATCTCCATGCCCTGGATTGGGTCGATGTGGTCAGCGCCTTGAAGGCCGACCCCAATAAGACCGCCGCCTTGGCCCAGTCTTTATCCGACTGGCCCAACGCCACCCCGAGTTATTTCAAAACCGTCCAAGGAAAGGTCAAAACTCTCGTGGAGAGCGGGCAGCTGGGCATCTTCGCCAACGGGTACTGGGGACATCCCGCTTACAAGCTTCCCCCCGAGGCCAACCTCATGGCCGTTGCCCATTACCTTGAGGCTTTAGATTGGCAGCGGGATGTGATTCGGATGCATGCTCTTTTGGGGGCCAAGAATCCTCATCCTCAAACTTTCCTTGTGGGGGGGATGTCCGTTCCTGTTGACCCCAACAGCCAGAATGCCCTCAATGCCGGCAGTCTGGCCTTGCTGCAGAGTCTTTCCAAGAAGGCTTTGGAATTTGTTCAGAAAGTTTACATCCCGGACTTGCTCGCCGTGGCCTCTTTCTATAAAGAATGGGCCTCAATCGGCGGTGGAGTCGGTAACTATCTTTCCTATGGTGAATTCCCGAATGACAATTTGAGCAATACGAAGAATTGCTGGCTTCCGGCAGGATTTATTCGCAACAAAAATTTGAGCAAAGTTGAGCCCGTCGATCATATGAAGGTGACCGAAGACGCCGCTCATGCCTGGTACAAATACAGTGATGGGGACGATAAAGCCAAACATCCCTGGGTGGGAGAAACCGTTCCCAATTACACGGGTCCAAAACCGCCCTATGAGTTCCTCGATACCAACAAGAAATATAGCTGGGTGAAGGGAATCCGGTACGACGGCCTTTCGACCGAGGTCGGTCCCCTTTCCCGGATGCTGATTGCCTATGCTTCCGGGCATAAAAGAGTAAAAGAGGTGATCGACGGCGTGTTGAAGAAATTGGGCGTGGGTCCGGAGGCTTTGTTCTCCACCTTGGGCCGCACGGCTGCCCGGGGGGTGGAGACCCTGGTGACCGCGGAAATGTTGTCGGTTTGGGTCGGTGAACTCGCCGCCAAGATGAAAAGCGGAGATCTGCGCATCCATAATGGCGAGAAGTGGGATCCTTCCACCTGGCCCAGAGAGGCGAAAGGGTATGGTTTCCACGAAGCGCCACGCGGCTCTTTGTGTCATTGGGTCGTCATTCAAGACGGGAAGGTAGCCAATTATCAGTGCGTGGTTCCGGGTGGATGGAACTCTTCGCCCAGGGACGCCAAGGGGCAAAGGGGCCCTTACGAGGAAGCTCTGGTCAACACGCCTCTGGCGGACCCCAATCGACCGCTGGAAGTCTTGAGAACCATTCATTCCTTCGACCCTTGTATGGCCTGCGCCATCCACGTAGTTGACCCGGAAAGGAAGGAGCTCTTCAAGGTAAGAGCCTTGTAGGAGGGAAAGATGTCTAAAAATGTATATGTCTGGGAATTCCCGGTGCGATTGACCCACTGGCTGAATTTTCTTTCCATTCTTGTTCTTTCTTTCACCGGCATTTACATCGGCACCCCCTTTATGCATTCCCCTCCCGGAGAGTCTTCTCTCATGGCGATTATAAGGTTCTTCCATTTTGTGGCTGCCTATGTCTTCACCGTGAGCTGTCTTCTCAGGCTCTACTGGGCTTTTGCAGGCAATGAGTACTCCCGCTGGCGGGAATTTTTCCCCGTCACAGGTAGAAGGCGAAGGGAGATATGGGAGAATGTTAAGTTCTACATGCTCTTGAAGAAAAATCCTCCGCCGTCTATGGGACACTCATCTACGGCGGTTCTTTCCTACCTCGGTTTATTTTTCCTTTTCGTGGTGGAAATCATTACCGGTTTTGGCCTTTATGCCCAGAGCCACCAGGGCTTTTTCTGGACCCTCATGGGCGGATGGCTTCTATTCGTTTTTTCTTCCCCGACGGTGAGGCTGATCCATCATTTGGTCATGTGGCTCATTTTGGTTTTTGCCATCATCCATGTGTATATCGGCTGGCTGAACGATATCGCCGAAAAAAACGGGGTGATGAGTTCGATCTTCAGCGGCTATAAAACTGCGCATGAAGATTAGAGTCTCTTTAATTGGCCTGGGAAACCTGTTGTTAAGGGACGAAGGGGTGGGGGTTCATGCGGTCGAGGCCCTCCGGGAAGATTTTACTTTTTCCGAAGACTTCCGCCTGCTGGACGGAGGAACCCTCGGTCTGGATCTTCTTCCCTTGATCGAGGGAATGGAAAAAGTCCTTTTTGTTGATGCGGTCGATTTCAAAAAAGCACCCGGGACCATTGCCATTATCGAAAATGAAGACCTTCCCTCCTTTTTGGCGCCCAAGCTCTCCTTGCATCATGTCGGTCTTTCCGACCTCCTTTTCGCCTCGAGTTTTATGGGAACGAAGCCATCGCAAATTACCCTGATCGGGATCCAGCCGGAAAAGATCGAGATTGGCCTTACCCTGTCTGATATTCTAAACGAGAATTTTGAAAAATTATTAAAAACCATCTTAAAGAAACTCCAAGAGTGGGGAGTAAACTTTAGAAAAAAAACGAAGCAGGAGCCGTCCAATGTGCCTGGCTATCCCGTCTGAGATTGTGGAGATAAAAGACCAAATGGCGACTATCGATATCTCGGGAGTTCGCCGGGATGTAAGTCTTCTCCTTTTACCAGAGCAGGCCATGGTAGGAGATTATGTGTTGGTCCACGCCGGCTTTGCCATTCATAAAATTGACCGGGAAGCCGCTGAGGAAGCTTTGAAGCTAATCGAGGAAATGGCCCAATTGGAAGCAGACAGGGGTCAGGAGACAGAATTAAGCATAACGGCTGAACATTCTCTTTGACTACTAAAAATTCTGACTTCTGAATTTCATTTTCATTATTTTTTTTATGCATGAAGTAGCCATCGCCTTAAGTCTTCTTGATATCGTTGAAAAAAAATGCCAAGAGGAAGGATATCGTTTCGTTGAATCCGTAAGGGTTCGGGTGGGAAGCGCCTCGGGTATTTTACCGGAGGCCTTTGCCTTTGCTTTCGATGCCGTCAAAAAAGGTACGCTGGCCAGTGACGCAAAATTCATCATCGACGTGGTGCCGCTCGGTGGGTTCTGTAACGGGTGCCAAAGCCATTTTGAAATGGAAGGAGCTTTTGTCCTTGAATGCCCTATCTGCGCCTCTCATTCTTTTAGGGTCGATAAAGGCCGTGAACTGCAAATCGTTGAAATGGAGGTCAATTAAAAGGAAAAGATTGGGCGCAGGTGAGAGAAGACCCTTAGACGAAATCTTTCATATAATATTTCAACTTCGATCTTAATTTTAAAATGGCTTTGGTATGAATCTGGCAAATTCTGGACTCGGTATAGCCTAATACCTCTCCAATTTCTTTCAAAGTCAATTCCTCATAATAATAGAGGGAAATCACCATTTTTTCCTTGTAAGCAAGTTCTTCAATGGCCCGGGTTAACACTTCCTTCAATTCCTCTAAGCTCAGCAGGTGGAAAGGATGATTTTCTTTTTCATCCACAATCAGGTCGAATAGATCTTCTTCGGGAACTTGAGAGAATTTCGTTCGCATGCTCTCGATATCTAAGAAAAATACTCCCTGGGCCTCATTAAGCCTGCTGTAATAATCATCTAAAGAAAGACCCATTTCTTGGGCTACCTCTTCATCTTCCACTGACCGCCCTTTTTTCTTTTCTAAGACTTGGTAGGTCTTCTCAATTTGGGCTGCTTTCTTCCTCACGGACCGGGAAACCCAATCCAGAGATCGCAATTCATCCAACATTGCTCCTTTAATTCGAAATTCGGCATAGGTCTTAAATTGAACCTTTTTCTTGGGGTCAAATTTATCCAGTGCATCCATTAAACCAATCGCTCCGGCTCCGAATAAATCATCCGCAGAAATATGAGGCGGGAGGCGCATGGCCAGCCGGTGAGCGATATATTTGATTAGCGGAGTATACTTAATATGCCAGTTAAAATCAATAAAATTAAATAAAATTATATGCTTATGTTTTTCAGCGAAAAAATTTGTCCGTTAAAATGTCAAAAAAATTTTAAAAGGTCATCCTTTTGACTATCTTGAGGCCATCTGAAAATAGGTAAAAAAATAAGGAAACAATCTATCCCTGTTTCGCGTGGAAAAACTCTGGAAAGGATGATTTAGACAGATGGAAATCTATCTGGCTAAAAAGGGAAAGTATTCTATGAAATTTAAAGCGGAGGCCAGAGAAAAATTTTTAAGAGTCTGTGCGTTGCAGATTTTGGCGCTTGATTTTCTCAATCAGTGTTGTCCGATTCAAGTTTAACAATCGGGCCGCTTTATTTTTTACCCAGCCCGTTTTTATAAGCGCCTGCAGGATCAATTTCTTCTCAAATTCATTCACCGCTGTATCCAAGGATATTCCCTCTTCAGGAATCTCCACCCCCTTGGGTAAATCCCCGGAGGAGAGGCTTTGAAATTTTTCAGGAAGATCCTGGGGAGTTATGACGTCATTATCTAATAGAATGACAAGGCGTTCGATCGTATTTTCAAGTTCTCTGACATTGCCAGGCCAGTCATATTGCAGCAAGCACCCTATGGCTTCGTTCGTCATCCCCTTTATTTTTTTCTTTTTACTCTTGTTAAAATGATCCAAAAAATGATGAACCAGAAGAGGTATGTCTGATTTCTTTTCCCTTAAGGGAGGGACATGAATGGGGATGACATTTAATCGGTAGTATAAATCCTCCCGGAATCGCTTCTGCTCCACCGCTAATTTTAAATCCTGATGGGTAGCGGCTATAACTCGGATATCGGTTTTGATCGTTTTAATTCCTCCGATCCTTTCGAATTGTCTTTCTTGGAGGACCCTCAATAGTTTACTCTGCAATATCGGGCTCATGTCCCCGATTTCATCCAAAAATACCGTACCGCCATTAGCCAATTCGAACCGTCCGATACGGGTTCGAATCGCATTGGTGAATGCCCTCTTTTCATGTCCGAACAACTCGCTTTCCAAAAGCTCACTGGGAATGGCAGCACAATTCACCGGCACAAACGGGCCTTCTTGGCGGTAACTGTTATAATGGATCGCTTTGGCAATCAACTCTTTTCCTGTCCCGCTTTCTCCCAAGATTAAAATGGTACTGTCTGAATCGGCCACCTTTTCGATAAGCTCAAATATTCTCAGCATTTTTTCGTTATCGCCGATAATATTCTCAAACCGGTATTTTTTCTTCAGCTGGCTCCTCAGGTTAATATTTTCACGTTTTAAGTTGCGGTATTCTAAAGCCCTCTTAAAAGTAATCAGGATTTCATCCATTTTGACCGGTTTGGTCAAATAATCAAAAGCCCCCAGCTTGATGGCCTCGACTGCATTTTTAACTGTTCCATGACCTGTCAGAATAATACAGATAGAATCGGGAGAATGGTCCAAAACGAATCGTAAGACCTCCATTCCATCAACACCAGGCATCTTAAGATCCGTAAGGACTATATCGTAAGAATTCTTTTCAATTTTCGGGATTCCACTTGCCCCGTCCGGGGAGGTATCGACTTCGAACCCTTCTCCTTTTAAAAATTCGGAAAAAAGAGTTAGAATTGCTGGTGAATCATCGATGATTAGAATTTTTTCGCTACCCATTTCCCCATCCTTCAATTTCAACCGCAAGGAATTTTAAAATATGTATCTTTCCCTGTCAATATTTTGTTTTACACGGTAAGGCAAATATTTTTGAATACTTGAAATCAATGAGGAGATTCTTTCAGGGAAAATAAACCTAAGGTATAGGGGAGATGGAAATTTTCTTGAAGGTTTTTTCTTTTAAGGGATTGTTAAATTTTTTTACTCGGGAGGAAATAGATGGGTCCTGCAAAAGGGGAAGGTAAGTTTACTTAACAGCCTTTTCTTTATATTGCTCGAAAAGGTGGTCCAGGTCTTTTTTCATAAATCTCCAGTGTTTCCCGACTTTCACTGCGGGGACCTTACCATCTTGGGCCAACTTATAAATCGTGGAAACTGGTATTTTTAAATAATCGGAAACTTCTTTTATATTTAAAATCTCGCTGGCAAACATTTTTTTACGGGTTATTTTAGTTTTTTTTACCTTGTTATATTTCTCTATCGTCAGAAAATGAAAAAACCTTAAAATTTTTTTTAATCCAATCCCCAGGCCAGGGCTTTTTCCATTTCTCCACGTACTTTTTCTACTTGTTCCAATTTCCTTCCTTTTTCCAAAGCCTTCCTGGCTCTGCTCCCGCCAATCCTTCCCAATGCCCAGGCTACGTGGCCCCTGACTATGGGTTCAGGATCTTTAAGAGCGGTTATCAAAAAAGGAATCGTATCTGGATCTCCTTGATTGCCCAGGGCCACGGCTGCATTCCTCTGCCAGAGCTTCCGATTCTCTTTGCGGATATAGTAGAGCAATGGCCAGACCTTTTGGGCATAGTGTTCCTGGGACATGGTTAAAAGAGTGGTGACCTGCAGGTGCTCCGCTCTCTCCATAAGAGCCTGGTTCATGGTCTTGGTCTTCCCCAGCCATTTTTTATTGCGGGGGCAACCTTCCTGGCACAGGTCACACCCGTAAACCCAAGTTCCCATCTTGGGCCTTAAATCGCGGGGAATTTCTCCATCATTAAAATAGGAATGAAAGGCAATGCATTTTCGGGGGTCCATCTTTAAGGGAGCATACAGGGCACCCGTAGGGCAAGCCTCAATGCACTGCTGGCAATTTTCCGGGCAGCCGACTTGCAGAGTGGGCAGATCAGGGTCGAGTTCTCGATCCACCAGGTAAGGTTCATTGACCACCCAAGAACTTTGACCCACGGCCTCGTTGGCAAAAGCGAAACAATTTTTTCCATAATTCGTCACCCCGGCCCTGGCTCCAGCCATCCGGGCTGGAGCCGGACCGTATAGAACCTTCATGCCCAATCCCTGGAGAAATTTTTTAAACTCTTTTCTCCGCCGGCTATGCGGGGATTCTTCCGGACAAAATAATCCTTTCAGGTAGCAGCGGCCAATCTTTCCCGCTAAGGAAGGCGGGAAATCCTCTTCAAAATAACTGTCGGTTACCACAATGAGGGACTTGACCTCGGGAAGAAACCGGGCTGGATCGACAAATCGCGTGAGGTCCAGGTCCCTGACCGAAGTATTCTGGCTGAGTGTTTTCCCCCAGGCATACATCTGCAGACGACCGTTTAACTCTTCAGCGTAAAGAATAAAGGGTTCTGGCGTGGCCACCCCCACTCCCACGAATCCCAGATCCAGGGCTTTTTCCTTGATGGTTTGGGTCAAAGACATTTTTTTATTCCAAGCATTTCAGGTTCTGGGTTGCGAGTTTCAGGGTATGAGTCGGAAAATTTTAACTCGCAACTCGCCAATGGCAACTTGCTTTAAATTCACGGTTTCAACACGTAACGTTGCTGGGGCCTGGGTACAAACCATTTATGCAGATTGTAGTCAATCCCCGCCGGGGCTGGCTCAATGCCTTGGAAACGAGCGCTGATAATGGGCAGGGCGTAGGGAACGAAAAGAAAGGTGTAAGGCTGGTCTTCGGCTAAAATTTCTTGGATCCGATCGTAACAAGCTTTACGCACTTTGGGGTCGAAGGTGTACCGGCCTTTCTCCAACAAGGCATCAACCTCTCGGTTCTGGTAAGAGATGAAATTCAATTCCTTCTCTCCCACCTTGCTGGAATGCCAAATGTCATAGATATCCGGGTCCTGCCCTAATGTCCATCCCAAGATAACGGCTTCAAAATTTTTTTTATCTATAAAGTCATTGATAAATGCCGCCCATTCCACCGTGCGGATTTTCACTTTGATCCCGATCATCCCTAAACGCCTTTGAATAATCTCAGCACATTTGGCCCTTAATTCATTGCCTTGATTCGTCAGTATAGTGAATTCAAAAGGTTTCCCATCTTTCTTTAGCAAACCATTTTTTCCTGAATCTTTCCAGCCGGCGTCCGCGAGCAGTTTCTTGGCTTTTTCTACGTCGTATGGATATTTCCGTACCTTAGGATTATACCATTGCGTATCGGGCTTATACGGACCCGTGGCGACCAATCCCAACCCGAGTAGAACCCCGGCGATGATTTCTTCCTTATCAATGGCGCAGGTGATGGCTTGCCTTACGCGCCGGTCCTGGAACTTCCAGTCTTTTAGGTTGTAACCCAAATAGGTGAAGGCAAAAGCCAGGAACTTATACTTGCGAAAATCCCGGCGCATCTGATAGGTATCGGTTTGGCGTTTATACTGCAAGGGCGTGAGGCCCATATAGTCGAGACCACCCGCTTTTAATTCTAAAAACATAGTGGCCGGGTCGGGGATGATCCGGTAGATAAACCCATCAATGTAAGGGCGCCCTTCAAAATAATTGGGGTTGGCCTGGAGGACGATTTTCTCGCCGGTTTTCCATTCCTTGAAAAGGTAAGGTCCCATACCGATGGGCTTGCGGCTGAACGGCGTGGTATTGATATCCTTTCCCTCCAGCAGATGCTTGGGCAGAACAACCAGCGACCCCCAGCTGGATAACCCCGGGGCAAAGGGGCGTTTGTAGGTAACCCGGAAGGTATAGCGATCGGCGACCTGGGCCTCTTTAACTTCCTTAAAGTCCCCGGCGTAGGCGGTACGGGTATTCGGGTTGATGATGGTCTTAAATCCGAAGAGCACATCATCGGCCGTGAATTCTATCCCATCCTGCCACTTCACTCCCTGGCGTAATTTAAAGGTGATGGTCAACCCGTCCTTAGAGACTGCCCAGGATTCAGCCAGGTCACCTACCAGGTTCAGGTTCTGGTCATATTTCACCAGGCCGTTGAAGATCAATCCGGAGATACCGTGAGAGGCAGAGTCCGAGGCCAGCATGGGGATGAGGTTACTGGCATCGCCGATGGACCCCTGGATCAGGAGGTCCCCGTAGGCCGGGGGTCCAGAGTCGGCAAGGCCCTGCTCCCCCGTCGACTGCCAAGGCCTCTCTTCTGATTTATCGCACCCCACGGAAAGGACCGTGGAGAAAAGGAAAAGGGATATACGAATGAGGAGGGCCAATTTTGAATGGCCGATTTTCCTTCCTCTCCATCTCTCCA
Source organism: Pseudomonadota bacterium (assembly GCA_018819135.1). Lineage (GTDB taxonomy): Bacteria > Desulfobacterota > SM23-61 > SM23-61 > SM23-61 > JAHJQK01. The sequence continues at coordinate 10,765 of JAHJQK010000129.1, forward strand.
TTTCCTTATCTCCCGCTTCCTGTTCTTTTAAAAACGGTAACGTAACCCTGCCTCATTTTCAAGTTAAAAAACCTTGAAAAAAAAGAAATAATTTGTTAGGAAAAGAGAATCATTCGTTTAACCCCAAGAGGAGCTTCCCATGCTGGAAGAGATCCCCAGAAAGATTAAGATCATCATCAACCCGAAAGCCGGGGGGGGAAAAGGGCGAAAAATGTTTCCCTTGCTCCGCCAAAAACTATTGGATCGAAAAATCTCCTTTCATCTTCAATTCTCGGAGAGCGCTGAACATGTAACCCATCTGGCCCGCCAGGCCCAGGGGGAAGGTTACAATTTGATCATTTCTTGCGGGGGCGATGGCACGGCTCACCATGCCCTTCAGGCCATGGTGGGGAGCCGAGGGGTCATGGGTTTGATTCCCTTGGGAACAGGAAACGATTTCCCCGGGAACCTGGGCATCGGGGAAAATATGGATTTTGCTTGCGACCTCCTTCTAAAAGGCAAGGTTCGCAAGATGGACGTGATCCAGGTCAATTCCGGGCCTTATATGGCCGGAGTGGGTGGCGTGGGTTTTGACTCCGAGGTGAATGCGATCGCCAACAAACTCAGCCGTTTCCTAAGCGGAAAAGCTGCCTACGTCCTCCCGGTGCTTTTAAAGACCATTACCTATCGGCCCAAAGAAATATCCCTGCGCCTGGACAATGAAAATCTACAAGGTCCGATATTAATGGTGGCCTTCGGGAATATCAAAAGTTACGGAAAGGGCATGCAGATCACTCCCCTCGCCGAACCAGACGATGGACTTTTGGACGTTTGTTGGATTGACCCGGTTAAAACATTCCGTCTCTATCGCTTTTTTCCCACTGTTTTTGCCGGCGAACACATTGCCATGCCCGAAGTCCATTATTACCGCTCTACGATCGCCCGGGTGGAATCTTTGGTTCCGCTGGACCTGTATGGAGACGGAGAATTGCTCGGCCAGACGCCTTTTACCCTGCGCGTTCTCCCCCAGTCCTTGCGGGTGCTGGTCCCATGAATTCCTTTCGACCTACCTACACTGTTTCTCAGTTGACGCTGGAGATTAAAACGCTCTTAGAGCACAACTTCGAGTACCTCTGGCTGGAAGGAGAAATTTCTAATCTTCGTCTTCCCAGCTCGGGTCATCTTTACTTTACTTTGAAAGACGAGTTCGCCCAGATCCGGGGGGTAATGTTTAAACTGCAAAACCGGATTCTAAAATTCGAGCCCGTCGACGGTTTACAGGTATTATGTTACGGGCGACTTTCGGTCTACGAGCCCCGGGGTGAATATCAAATCATCATAGATTACATGGAACCCAAGGGACTCGGGGCGCTGCAGCTGGCCTTCGAGCAATTGAAGGAGAAACTATCTAACGAAGGACTCTTCGACCCAGGGCATAAAAAGCCCTTGCCCCATCTCCCGGGGAAAATTGGCATCGTAACTTCTCCCACGGGCGCGGCAATTCGGGATATTCTCCAGATCATCGACCGTCGCTTTGCCAACGTACCCATCCTGCTCTATCCTGTTCGAGTGCAGGGGCCAGGAGCTGCGCAAGAAATTGCCCAAGCCATCACCGAACTCAGCCAGTGGCCGCAAATCGATGTCATCATCGTTGGGCGAGGGGGAGGTTCCTTAGAAGACCTGTGGGCCTTCAACGAGGAGGTCGTCGCTCGGGCCATCTTCCATTCCCGGGTTCCCATCATATCGGCCGTTGGCCATGAAATTGATTTTACGATTGCTGATTTTGTTGCCGACTTGCGCGCTCCAACCCCGTCCGCAGCGGCTGAGCTGGTGGTCCGGAATAAAGTTGAACTCGTCCAATCCCTGAAAAATTTAGGGGATCGTCTGGCCCATGCCGGCCGGGCTTTTACGGAGTCAAAACGGGAACGGCTTCAATCCCTTCTTCACCGTCTGGCTGACCCGAGAAAAAAACTTGCTGATCAACGGCTGCGTCTGGACGACCTTTTCTTCCGGCTCGCCAGCATCATCCACCGGAATCAATCCCAAAAAACCGACCTGTTCAGGCTGAAGGCGGAAACCCTCCTTCTTCTGCATCCGGGACGGCGGGTCGTGGAATATTCTCACCGCCTTCGTCAGTTGTTCCGGCAGCTGACCATGGCCCAACAGGTTGCCATGCGCCTCTGGCGCCAGAAAACGCAGGGAGGTGTAGAAAAACTTCAGACCTTAAGTCCCCTGGCGATTTTGGCAAGAGGATACAGTATCGCCTTGCTCCTTCCTGCCCAGGAAATCATCCGCCGGGCCTCGAGCGTAAAGGTAAATGATCAAGTGCAAGTAAAAGTTCATCAAGGAGAATTCATCGCCAGAGTGGAAGAAGTGAAAGAAAAGCAAGAAGACCAACAACCGTCCTTGACGCTAAAGTCGAGAGGTGTATAATAATTGCAGTAAAAAAGTTTAAAAAAATTGTTACCGTTGCGAGTTACAGGCCGGAAGATTTAGGAAACAAACTCGCAACTTGAAACCCGAGAACCCGAAACTGGATGATTAGGGGGAGAGGTGGCGGAACAGAAATTCGAGGATGCTTTCCAGAAATTAGAAACGATTGTCAAGAAACTCGAGGAGGGAAATCTCAGCCTGGAAGATTCCCTTAAAGCTTTCGAGGAAGGTGTACGCCTGTCCCGCTTTTGTTCCAAAAAGTTGGATGAGGCCGAGAAGAAGGTAGAAATTCTTCTGAAAGACAGTAACGGACGCCTCGTTCCCAAACCCTTCTCCTTGGATGCAGAAGAGGATTGATTTGAACCTGCAGAAATACATCCAGCGCCGCCGGCAGATGATCGACAGAGCTTTAGAGCGTTGGGTTCCCGGCGAGCATGAGTTTCCCCCCCAGATCCACCAAGCCATGCGCTACAGCCTATTTGCCGGAGGAAAACGTATCCGTCCCATCCTGACGTTAGCTGCGGCCGAGGCTGTTGGCGGGCGGGCGGTGGATGCTCTTCCTTTAGCCTGTTCCCTGGAGCTCATCCACACCTACTCTTTGATCCATGATGACCTCCCGGCCATGGATAACGACGACCTACGCCGGGGAAAACCCACCAGCCACAAAATTTTTGGAGAGGCTTTGGCCATTCTAACCGGGGATGCGCTGCTGAGCGAGGCTTTTTATCTCATGTCCCGGCCTGACCTGATGAAGAAAGTCTCTTCTCATCGACGTTTACGGGCGATAAGCCAGGTTGCCCGCGCCGCCGGCTCGCTGGGAATGGTTGGCGGGCAGGCCATGGATATTCTTTCCCAGGGAAAAGGGATGGAAAAGCACCTCCTGGAATACATCCACAGCCACAAGACCGGGGCTCTGATTGCTGCTGCCGTGAGTGCCGGGGCCATCGTTGGCGGAGCTTCAGCCAGAGAATACAGGGCTTTGAACGGTTACGGAGAGAAACTTGGGTTAGCGTTTCAGATCATCGACGATCTCCTCGACGTTCACGGAGAGGTACGGAAGCTCGGCAAGGCCGTCCGCAAGGATCAAATTCAAAAAAAAGCTACCTACCCGGCATTCTTCGGAGTCAGCGATTCTCGCCGCCAGGCTGATTGCTTGGTGCAAGAAGCCCTGGCCTACTTAAAACCCCTCAATTGGCGGGCCAACCCTTTACGAGAAATCGCCCAATTCATCTTAACTAGATCGAACTAAATGGGACGCTTGTTGCAATTGATCGATAGCCCAGCGGACCTACGTAAGATGCGTATAGCGGACCTTCCTCTGCTTGCCCAGGAAATCCGGGAGGAAATCATCAGCACCGTTTCTAAAATCGGCGGCCATCTGGCTTCCAGCCTGGGGGTGGTAGAGCTGACCCTGGCCCTCCATTATGTTTTCGACACTCCGCAGGATCGCCTGATTTGGGACGTTGGCCATCAAACTTACACTCACAAGCTCGTTACGGGCCGGCGGGAAACCTTTCCTACCCTGCGCCAGTTTGGGGGTATTAGTGGATTTCCCCGGAGAGAAGAAAGCCTTTATGACGCTTTCGGGACAGGGCATTCCGGCACCTCCATCTCGGCAGCTCTGGGAATGGCCCAGGCCCGTTGTTTGCGGGGAGAAGGCCACAAGGTGATCGCTGTTATCGGCGATGGGTCCATGACCGCTGGCCTGGCCTTTGAGGGCTTGAATCAGGCCGGGGCCATGGATAAGGACTTAATCGTTATCCTCAACGATAACGAACTGTCTATTTCGCCCAATGTCGGTGCTCTCTCTTCCTATCTGAACCGCTTGATGACGGGTCAATTCGCCACTCGTTTCCGCGATGAGATCAAAGGTTTTCTCAAACATCTTCCCGGAATTGGAGATCCAGCGCTGAAATGGGCGAAATACGCCGAGGAATCCCTCAAGGGATTTTTTCTGCCGGGATTGCTCTTTGAAGAACTCGGGTTCAAATACGTTGGCCCGCTGCCCGGTCACAAGTTCGAGGCTCTTATCGAAAACTTTCGTAACATTAAGAAACTTCATGGCCCTATTCTTGTCCATGTCCTCACGACCAAGGGGAAAGGATACCCTCCGGCGGAAAAAGACCCCGTAACTTTCCACGGGGTCGGACCCTTCCAGGCCGAATCTGGAGAGATCATCCAGCCCCAAGCAGGATCCCTTTCCTATACCCAGGTCTTTGGGGAAACGATGGTAAAGTTGGCCAGGGAGAATCCCCGATTGGTTGGGATAACGGCCGCCATGCCTCAGGGAACGGGTCTGGATGCCTTTGCGGCGGAATTTCCCGAACGATTTTTCGATGTGGGCATCGCCGAGCAACACGGAATAACCTTTGCCGCGGGTTTGGCCGCCGAAGGATTCGTCCCGGTAGTGGCCATTTATTCCACATTCATGCAGCGGGCCTATGACCAAATCCTTCATGATATTTGTTTGCAGAAGCTCCCCGTCGTCCTGGCCATGGACCGCGGAGGCATCGTCGGCGCCGACGGTCCGACGCATCATGGCCTTTTCGACTTCTCTTACCTTCGACATATTCCGAACCTGATCATTATGGCCCCGAAAGATGAAAATGAGCTGCAACATATGCTGAAGACCGCCGTAGATTGCGGCCAACCGGCTTCCTTACGTTATCCCAGGGGGAATGGCTGGGGGGGAGCCCTAAATACAGAAATGAAAGCATTGCCGATCGGGAGGGGGGAAGTGTTAGTGCAGGGAAGGGATGTGGTCATCCTGGCTATCGGCTCTACGGTCCGACCTGCTTTGGAGGCGGCTCGGGGATTGTCTGACCAGGGTTGGCGCGCCGCGGTGATCAACGCCCGGTATGTCAAACCGCTGGATGAAGAATTGATCTGCTCCCTCGCTGCGGAGGTTCAGCGGGTGGTTACGGTAGAGGAAAATTCCCTCCAGGGAGGATTCGGCAGCGCCATCCTCGAGTTGTTCGAGCAGAAAAGGATCCCTTCTGTCAAAGTCAAGCGCCTGGGGATTCCTGACACCTTCGTGGAACATGGGCCTCAGGATTTTTTAAGGCATAAATATGAGATCGATGCCGCAGGAATTTTCCGGGCCGCAGAAGCGCTCCTGAAATCATCTGGAAATTAAAACGGAGGCTAGGGCTTCCCTGGCAGCCTGGGCCAAAGGGCGGGTAATATCTTCGGCGGTGAGCATGGGGATTTGGGCCTTCCGACGCTCCAGGGTATCTTTCACGGTGCTGAAAATTTTTCCTTCGTCTCCAGCCTCTACTCCCCGAAGGTTACTTTCAATCTCTTCCAGCGCTTCACTCGGCTGAATGAAGAAATCTCCGCACAACATCGCTTGATCGATTTTTTTCTGCGGATCGACCACTACCTGAGCGATAATCAACTTGCGGGCTTTATAGCGGGACTTTCCTCTCCGGTATCCGGGCGCCAGCCCGGCAAATTTGCGCTCGCTCGACCTTTTGTAAATCCATTCCGGCGAGGTATAGAGGGGCTTAAGTTTCTCCAAGACCTCTTTCTCTTCTGGAGAAATCTCTCCGGGGACCAAGCTGGCTCCCAAGACGCGCTCCACATTATGGCGCACGGCCTCGTTAAATTCCTCCCAAGAAGGCATGCGACCGGTTACTTTTTCTACGCTGGTTACGTAATCCCCAAGCTGGGTAACGGGTTTGTCAGCAAACTTTTCCGGTGGAATCTTAAGAACTCGTGCGGCCAGGTCCACCCGGGGGGTTCCGATGTTCATAAAACTTCCCAGGTATAAGGTGTTATTAATCAGAGCTGTTCCCAGCCCGGAAATCTTAGCCGGGCCGATTTGGACATCCCCGATGTGCCGATACCAGGCCTCCGTGGCTCCCAGGCTTCGCAGCGTGCCGGTGATGACTTCTCCTTGCCAAGCCCTGGCCGCTTCTTCCAGGTTTTCGAACCATTCGCGATCCAAGAGGGCGACCGCAAAGCGGGTCTGGTCATCATAAAAAAGACACCCTCCCCCGCCCACCCGGCGGGAGATGTCCACTCCCAACCTCTGGCATTCCTGAATATCCAATTCTTCATCTATATCCTGGAACTCTCCCAGTTGGACGCAGGGTCTTTGCACCCTAAAGGTTAAAATGGTGTTCTGCGCTTTTTGTCCATCCCGATTCCTGACCTCGATGATCGCCCGCCGCAGTGGCTCGTGTTCAGCCAGACTATCGTAGGTTACCTCCAACAGACGCAATTCCCCCATGGCCAAAACCTTACCGGATCATCAGGCTCGGGAGCCAGATGGCGATGGCAGGGAAAACCATCACGATGGCCAACCCCGTGGATTCGACGACCGTGTAGGGGATCACCGACCGGTAGATATCTCCCATGGTGATCCCCGGGGGAACGATCCCCTTGAGGTAGAAGAGATTGAACCCGAAGGGCGGGGTCATGTACCCGATTTCCATGTTGATGATGAACAGGATTCCAAACCACAAGGGGTCAAACCCATGGGCCTTGACCACCGGCAGGAAGATGGGCACGGTGATCATCATGATCCCGGCGGGGTCCAGGACCATGGCCAGGAGGAAGAGGACCACCTGCATGAAGATTATCGCCCCCCAGCGGCCCCCGGGGACGTAGGCCATCAGATCGCTGATAAAATGGGGAGCCCCCATCCCGTGGTAGGCCGCGCTGAAACAGTAGGCTCCGAAGAGAATCCACATGATCATCCCCGTGAGCCGGAAGGTCCGCAGGCACGCATCGACCACCAGCTCCCAGGTCAGCTTCCGATAAACCACCGCGGAGATCAAGGACCCCAGAACCCCCATGGCCGCCGCCTCGGTGGGGGTGGTGATCCCTCCGATGATGGACCCCAGGACCATGATGACGATGAGGCAGGGCAGAATCACGGCCTTCAAGGCCTTTATCTTTTTTCCCCAGTCGCCCCACTCTTCCCGGGGAAGGGACGGTCCCAGGTGAGGCTGGAAGTAACACCGGACGGCGATGTAGGTGGACACCATGGCCAAAAGGAGCAATCCCGGAAACACCCCTCCCGCAAAAAGGCGTCCCACCGATTCCCCGCTGATCAGGGCGTAAATGATCATGGGAACGCTGGGCGGGATGAGGATGCCCCATCCCCCCCCCGAGTTGATGCATCCCAGGGCCAGCTCCTTGTCGTACCCCCGGTTCAGCATCGAGGGCAGAGCGATGGTCCCCATGCTCACCACGGCCGCCCCGCTGATCCCGCACATGGCCGCAAAGATGGCGCAGATCACCACCGTTCCGATGGCCAACCCCCCCCGCACCGGGCCGAACCAGAGATACATCATGTCGTACAGGTCGTTGGCCACCCCGGACCTCTCCAGGATCATGGCCATGAAGATGAACAGCGGCACGGCGATCAGGGTGAATTTATTCATGGCCCCCCAGGTCTGGGCGGCCACCATGTAGAAGGCCTGCGGGCCCCAGGTGCCGTAAATGAAGACCATGGACACCCCTCCCAGGACGAAGGCCAGGGGAAGACCCAGCGCCAGGAAGAGGATGAGCGAGGTGAAGAAGAGGAAGGTTAGAAGTTCGATGTTCATAGGGTCTCTTTCTCTTTCGGTCTTTCCCCGATGGAATCCTCCGCTTGAAAAGCGATGCGGATGTCCTCCAGCAGCTTGGCAAACCCCTGGATGAGGAGAAGGATGGCTCCCACCGGGATCATCAATTTCACCGGATAGATGGGCGGGTTCCAGGCCGATTGAGAGTGCTCGAAGGTGGAAAGGGACTCCCAGGCCAGGGAACCGCCGTAGTAGACCATCATCCCGCAAAACATAAAAAACAAGACCGAGGTGAAGATATCGAGTTTGGCCTGGGTTCTTCGACGAAACCTGGAGAAAAGGATGTCCACGTTTACGTGGCCGCCCTTGGCCAGGATGTATCCCCCGGAAAGGACCACGTAGGCGCCGAAGACCATCTGGCTCATCTCGTTGGCCCAAACCGTGGGCGAATTTAAGGCGTACCGGAGGAACACTTCCAGCAGGAGCAGGCCGAACATGAGCAGAACGAGGAAGGAGATGAATCTCCCGCCCTTCTCGTTGATCCAAGTGACGGCTTGGAAAATCCGCTTTAAGGTATCCACGGAACCCTTTCTCCCTAAGGAAAGGTTCCCCGGCCTGAATCCCGCCGATTCGGGTCGGGGAACCTCCGGCTTGGAACGCTTCCCAATGATTTTTCTAGACAGGATTTCGAAGGGACCTCAACCCTCACAGGTGGCCCAGGTCCTTCAGGAAATCCTTCATCATCCCGATGGCCTTGGCGTAGAGGGGATCTTTCTCCGCCTCCTTGTCCCAGATTTTCACCGCGGCCTGGGTCATCTTCTTCTGGTCTTCGGGCGGGAGGGTCAACACCTTCACTCCCTTTTCCTCCTGCGCTTTGGCCAGGACCATGGCCTCCAAATAGATGTACTCGTTGGTCCGCTTCCAGAAATGCTCTTCCAAGACCTGGTTGAAGGTCTCCTGAATGTCTTTGGGAAGGGCCTCGAAGGCCTTTTTATTGATCACGTACACATCCGTCCCCGAGATGGCCAGGGGGGGTTTCAGGTGGTATTTGCACATGTCGTAGAACTTCATGTCGTTGGCCCCCTGGGCTGCCCCCCAGTGGGCGCCGTCCACGACCCCGGAGGCGAGGGCGGGATAGATCTCCGGGCCGGGGAGGTAGGAGGCGGCCGCCCCGATGGAGGTGAGGAATACTTGGATCACCCCCGCGGAACGGAACTTCATTCCCTTGAAATCCTCCATGCTCCGAATGGGCTTTTTGACCACCAACTCATGGGGGTAGATCCGGTCGGTGAAATAATACAGGCCATGCTTCTCGAAGGCGAAGTCCTTCAGCATCTTGTCGTACCCGCGCTGCTTGAAGAAATAGGCCCCTTCCCAGTAGTCCTTGAAGGAAAAGGGAAGTCCGGCAGCCACCCCGGCCATGGGGATTTGTCCCAGGAAGTAGGAGGACGCAGTGCCGCCCATCTCGATCATCCCCCTCTTGGCGGCGTGGAAGATCTCGGTGGCGGGAACCAGGGAGCCGGCGGGGAAGGCTTCGATGACCAACCGTCCCTTGGTACGTTCCTTCACGGTATCGATGATTTTCAGCAGGCTTGCAGAGTAAGAGGGGCTGGCGGCCGGCCAATGGGATTGGCATTTCCATTTGATGACCTTGTCTGCCGCCAGTGAACTGTCCATCCCTGAGAGGATGAAACACCCGCTCAAGGCAAGGATAAAAACGATCGCCAGGCTCTTTCCATTTTTCATTGACCTTCCTCCTTTCTTTTTCAGAAAATTCCCAAGCCAAGGAATGCAAAAGCGATTATCTTACCCCTCCTTTCTTTTCCCCGGCAATTCCAATGCCGGCTTGATTTCTGGTCTATCAATATTGAAGCCTCGAAAACGAGGAGAGCTTGTCACATTTTTAGTCAAAAGTAAAAATCGAGGGTAAAAAATAGACGATATCAGAACCGTAAAGAAATTCTTTTCCTGCCTTATATGGGAAAGCTTTATAAAAGTCAAGCAAAAATTTCGACGGTGTATATTTCGACCGGTTTTTTCGCCTCTTTAACTTTTGCCTTTTTCATCAACCCGTAAGATTTTTTCAGTACACTTGATCAGCAAGTCAAGATAGCAAGTTATTTCTTCTTCATGCAAGTAATGATGATGATCTCGTAAAAAGTCAAAATTGGGATGGCAAAGTAAAAAGCTCCATATGCAAGGCGCGCAAAACCTGTAGGGGCACGAAGCATCGTGCCCCTACTAAACCGCCGCAACGACGAAGGTGAAGCGCAACGCCGCAGATGGACTTTTTACGAAGCCATCAAGTAATAAGTGGTTTAGGTGGGGTAAGGCTCTGATCTGGTTATTTTGTGAAAATCTGGTTATTCCGGGCTTTTCCACTTTTTTTGACGGAACGCTTCGTAGACTACCAGTCCTGCCGCCATAGCCACATTCAGGGAATCGACGCCCGGAGCCATAGGGATGGTAAACAATCCGTCGGCCTCTGCCAGTAATTTTTTGGGTAATCCCGCGCCTTCCTGGCCGAAAAGAACAGCCGTTGGTTTAGCAAAATCAATCTCCCAAAGGGACCGCCCTACTTGAACCGTGGTGGCCCAAAGCCGATAGCCTTGGGAACGCAACTTTTTCAAGCAATCCTCCATCTCTTGATCTTGCAGAAAAGGAACTTGAAAAAGGCTGCCCATGGAGGCTCGCACTACCTTGGGGTTGTAAGGGTCAATCATGTCCTGGCTTAAAATCACGCCAGCAGCCCCCCCGGCCTCTGCCACCCTGAAAATCGTCCCCACGTTCCCAGGATCTTGGAGCCCGGATAAAAGGAGAATGATTCCATCCCGCTTGAAGATTTCTCCCCAGCTTCTTTCCTTCATATCTAAGACGGCTAAAATTCCTTGATGGCTTTGGGTGTCGCAGATCTTTTCCATCACTTCATCGCTGACGTAGAGCCACTCTGCATTTTGGATTTTTTTTCGGGCGGCAGAGAGTAATTCGGACCCCCCTGCTTTATTCTCCAGCCGGGGGCTGTAGACTACCTTGCGGAATTGCCCAGGGTGTTGTAAAGCCTCTGCCAGCAAGCGCATCCCTTCGATGAAGTATTCTCCGCGAACATGACGGTGTTTAGCCTGCTTGAGGAGGCGGACTTCCTTTATCTTAGGGTTGGCCTTAGAAGTGATCATCTTCCTAATGCGGAGTTCGGAATGGTGAATGCGGAATGAACTTGGCAATGGAAATTCCGCATTCCGCACTCGGCATTCCGCATTTAGCAAGGAGTTTATTCTTCCAACAATTCTACATTCCAGTAAGAAACGTCCACCATGAAATCCAAGAAGGGAACCCATTCTCTGCGCATGACTTCCTGGAGGGATACGTTGAGAGGCGGCGTCCAAGCGGGTCTCCTGGGCTGTGAGATCAACTTCATCCGGGCTTGTTCCGGGGTCTTTCCGCCCTTCTTCCGGTTGCATTGATGACAGCTGCAGACCACGTTCCCCCAGATAGATGTTCCACCCTGGTAGCGCGGGATGATATGATCGAGGTTGAGATCGAGGCGGGGGAATTTTTTTCCGCAATACTGACAAGTGTTTTTATCCCGGGCAAAAATATTGTAGCGGCTGAACCGGACGCGGCGTTTGGGGACCCGATCGTAAGCGATGAGCAGAATTACCCGGGGGACCTTGATGACTCGATCCACCAGCCCGATGGTTTCATCATTCCGCTCGATGCTTAGCTGATGCCAGCTCTCGTAGTCGAAGGTTTCGTACCGGGAATTTACGGCTTTGGCGATACCGGCATAAAGCAGACAGAAGGCGCGGCGAACCGTGGTTATCTGCACGGGTAAAAAAGATTTATTCAAGACTAAAACATTGGAATGGATCATCTCCAACCTCTCACCTGCATCCTTGACCCCTTGAATCCTTGAACCCCTGTATTATTCCCGTTCACCCCTTTGGCCTTGGGAATCCTTCACTGCAGAGCTTGACGCAAATTTTCGAGAAGTTCTTTCTCCTCACTTTCGGCCACCGTTCTTAAGTCTAACAAAATTTCTCCTTCTTGTACACGAGCGATCACTGGGGGGTCGCTTTTTCTCAATCTTTCCTCCAAACTGGCCACGGATGTTTTCAACGGGCGAAGGGCGATGACCCGGGTAGGGAGTCCCTGCAAGGGAAGGGCTCCTCCTCCTACGGGAGAAATTTCTTCTCTTATCTTCACCTGACAGGAGGAAGCAAGGTCTCTGGTCAATTGGCGCTGAAGTCGCTTGACCCGGCGTTCCAGCTTTTCTACCGGGCAGGTAATCATGTTGAGTACCGGAATTCTTTCAGCGGCCTGCTCATGGTTCCAATATACCCGGAGAGTGGATTCAAGCCCCGCCAGAGTGAGTTTGTCGATCCTTAACGCCCGGTTTAAAGGATTCTTTTTTATGAGATCGAGGTATTTCTTCTGCCCCAGTATAATTCCCGCTTGCGGTCCGCCCAACAATTTATCACCGCTGAAGGTGATCACATCCACCCCCGTCTCTAAGGCTTCTTGGACCGTGGGCTCCTTGGCTATCCCGTATGGAGACAGATCCACGAAGCACCCGCTTCCCAGATCTTCCAGCACGGGCAATCCATTCGCCTGGCCCAAAGCAACTAAGTCCTTTAAAGAAACTTCGGCTGTAAAACCCAGGACCCGGAAGTTGCTGGTATGCACCTTAAGTAATAAAGCGGTCCTTTCGTTGATGGCCCGTTCATAATCCTCAAGGTGGGTGCGATTGGTGGTTCCGACTTCTACCAGTTGAGCTCCGCTTTTTTTCATTACATCCGGAATGCGGAAGGAACCTCCAATCTCGACCAGCTGGCCCCGGGAAACAATAACTTCTTTCCCTTCGGCCAGGCTGTTCAGAGCCAAAAAAACGGCACCGGCGTTATTATTAACCACCAGGGCAGATTCGGCACCCGTAATCAGGCGGAGGATTTTTTCCACGTGTTCATGCCGTGAGCCGCGCTCGCCCGAGGTAAGATCGAATTCTAAGTTTGAGTACCCGCCGGCAATTTCCTCGATGTACTGCAGGGCTTCCGGAGCGAGCGGAGCCCTACCGAGGTTGGTATGCAGGACCACACCCGTGGCATTGATCACGCGTCGAAGGGAAGGACGGGCGGTCTTGGTTATTTCCTCCTTTACGGCAGCCAGCAATTCCTCCCAGGCAACCCCTATGGAGGCGGCCTCTTGCAGGTTAGCGCTGTTTAAAATGGCTTGGCGCTTCTGCTCCATAATTCTCCGGATGGACCCGACAACCAATTCCTTGGAATATTTTTTTAAGTGAGCTTGAATTTGGGAATGACGGAGAAATTCATCGACCGCGGGAAGGGCTCTTAGGTACGGTTGTTTGTCTTCAGGCTCCATACCTCTGTTTTTCATCATGCGGCCATCAGGACCGGAACAATTTCCTGAGGGTCGGTAACTTTACGGATGTTGGAACGCATGGCCATATCAGCAACCGCTAATTTGGCTATTTCTTCCAGGCTCTCTTCTCCCGGAAGACCCTGGCTCCCCGGCCAACCACCTGGAGAGAGGAGTCGGGAATGGCTTCGGGGAATAGCGCGACATATCGTTCCCCCAGAGTGTCCAGGAGGGATTGCACCATGGCGCTGTCTTTCAGGGTCACGTCGGTAACTACCAGGGCTTGGCGTATTCCCAGATAGTCCATTTCTTTAACTGTTTCTTGCAAAGCTCCTGCACCGAAGACGATCTTGGTGGGAAGGTGAAAATTGAAGGTGAAACGGTCTTTATAGCTCATGGTTATTCTTTCTTAAGGGGTTCCAGAATCTCCACCAGTTCGATAAGATCCTTATTGATCGTTAAGAAAGATTTGGGGGAGGCGAAATCTTTTGATTCCACATCCGTGATGCTGAGAAATTTCCTCTCATCGTTCAAGACATCCGAAAACCTCTGGCGATCTGCCAGCAGATAAACGAAGCCGGTGTATGAAGAATCAACTGTTTTAACCCAGACCCTTACCTTGCGGAATTTTTCCTTCACTTTTCTTTTTTTCTTTTGCATTTCCTCTTCCCTCCTCGGAAAATGCTATCCTGAGGTATTAAGCTATTTTATGATAAATAAATGGATCAGAACTGTCAAGAGATCTATTGGCCTTGCCCCCCTTCACTTTTTATTTTCTCTCATGATTTCAGAAGGATTATCAGGACCCGGCGGGGAGATGCTGCGCGCCGGCCAAACGGTGGGATCAAACCTTTCTGCACCCCTCACTTTGCCTCCGCAAAAAGAGAGCACAAACAACATATATCTTTGCTACAGCGGTGGAAGTAAAGCTCCAAGTCATGGCAGAACCACCACCTTTTGGCCCAGCGCAGGATCTCCCCGCCGGTGCTCCCTCTTTCATCACCCTCCCGTCCGGGCTTCGTTAATCAAAGTAAATTCATCAACCCATTGAAAATTGAAGGGGGGCAAGATCTATTGGCTGGGGAATTGGCTGGGGCGATTTTGATAGTTGCATTGTCTGGCCAATATTTCTCTGGTAGAATACAAATTAACAACTGGAAGTGACGAAAGTGGACTGCCGGGATTACAGGGAGCTGACGTGCCTAAAGTTATTCAAAAAAGTTCTTGGATAGAATTGCGGGTAGAAGTTCACCCTTCTCTTGGGGAAGTCGTTGCCAATTTTTTGATTGAGCAGGGTTCCCCCGGAATTATCCAAGAAAATGGTGTGGGGTCCTTAAAAGAAAAAAAAGAGTGCATTATCGCCTATTTTCCGAACCATCGATCCTTGGGGTTGAAAAAGAAAAAAATCCAAAGCTCCCTTTTTTCGATCTGTAAACCGCATCCTTTGATCTGGCGATCCAGAGTCATCCAGGAAGAAAAATGGGCGGAAGCCTGGAAATCTAATTTCAAGCCCCTGCTCATCTCCCCCCGCATTGTGGTTAAACCCCCGTGGGAGAAATACGCTCCCCAAAAAGAACAAATCATCATCGAGATCGATCCGGGCATGGCCTTCGGCACCGGCACCCACCCCAGTACGCAAATGTGCCTGCAAACCTTGGATAAAATGATTCCGTCTTTTCCCGACCCGCCGTCCCTATTGGATGTGGGGACCGGATCAGGCATTTTGGCGATCGCGGCCCGGAAACTGGGGGCAAAGCGAGTTGTAGCCATTGACATCGACCCCGTGGCTGTGGAATCAGCCCGCAAAAACGCGGCTGCGAACAAGATGAAAAAAGGAATCGACTTTCGCGTTGGCTCCGTGCCTGGCGCAAGCCTTGGTTTTGACATCGTTGTGGCGAACCTTTTACCCCAAGAGCTTTTGAGCGTAGCGTCTTCTCTTGCTGAAAAAATCTCCCCGGGAGGAGTTGCCATCGTATCAGGATTTTTGCAAAGACAAAAAAAAGAAATGGCTGACGCTTTTGCCGGATATAAATTGAAAGTCCGGCTCACGAAAAATTCCCAAGGCTGGACTTGTTTCGTGCTGGATCATAAAGATGGAGGAAAATGAAACCGCGCCGTTTCAAAGTTAACCAGGAAGGTGTCCACGGCCTGGAAGCTTTCATTGACGATCGGGGTGAAATGAGGCATATCCGCCAAGTCCTGCGGCTAAAAGTTGGCGCTGCGGTTGTTCTTTTTGACGGGGCAGGGAAAGAATATCCCGCGGTCATCTCTCATATTGCTGCGGATAAAATATCTTTTAAACTTTTCCCGGGAATATCCCTCTCTACTGCCGAGTCACCCTTGAAAATCATTTTGGGTGTGGGTCTGTTGAAGGCTGCCAAGTTCGATTGGCTGATGCAAAAAATTACAGAGTTGGGAGTCGCCGAGATCATCCCCTTTGCTTCCGAGCATGTCGTTCCCCAATGGGAAGGAGAAAAAAACCGTTCGAGAAAATTGCGCTGGGAGAAGATCGTTTCCGAGTCTGCCAAGCAATGCCAGCGGACAAGGGTTCCTCGCATCCATTTTCCCTGCTCCTTCGCCGCCGCCCTGAACAAGGAATTTGAAAAAACCCTTAAATTTTTTCTCTGGGAAAGGGAAAAAACGGGGGCGCTCGAGGATGCCTTTAGGGAAGCGGCATCCTCGATCTACGTTCTGGTTGGTCCGGAGGGAGGGTTTTCTGAGCAAGAAGCCCTGCGGGCCCAACAAGCCGGTTTCCGGCCGATCCGCCTCGGGCCAAGGATCTTACGCGCAGAAACCGCTGGAGTCGCGATTGTCTGCTTGCTCCAATTTCTCCTGGGCGATCTGAACTGAGGATAAATTTGTTCTTGCCTCTGCTTCATCCCCCTTTTATAATTTGGCCAAATCCCTTGGATAGGAATGAAAATGAAGTGTAAACGTTGCCACATTCAAGTTCCAGATGATGCCGACCACTGCCCAAAGTGCGGGCAGGATTTGGTTTCTTTGCGCCAGTTGTTGAAGATCTCTTACGAAGAGGAACTGGCCCACCTCGAAGATCAGGGGATTCAACCCCCTAAGGTGGACCCACTCCCTGCTCAAGGTCAACAAGAAAGCCCGGCGATCATGGACGGCCCACGAATCATTTTAGATTCCCGCGGGGCTGATTATGGCCCCAATTACGGCCCCGGATTTGCCGTCACGGATCCGCTCTCCGCTGAAGAACTTTCTGAGAAAGAGGAAAAAACTGCCGGCTGGGAACGCGCCCTGAAGGGAGGATTTTGGCTCCGGCTTATGGCTTTTGCTGTTGATCAGCTAATCCTTTTCCTCATCTTTGTCATCTTTATCGTATGCGGGTTACTCGCCGTTGAATTGTCACCCGGAAGAGGTCCAGAAATTTCCTATTGGAATCTGCTGCGCCTCATTCTGCCTGCTCTTGTTCCTTTAGGTCTAATGCTGGTCCTGTCTTATTTCGCTTTTTTCCATGGAGCCTGGGGTCAGACCATTGGCAAAATGATCTTTGGCCTTCGGGTAGTCCAGGTCAATGGTCAACCTTTGACTTTTTCCCGAGCTCTGGCTCGGGTAATCGCCTATGCCTTTTCAGCGGTACCCCTCTTTCTCGGGTTTTTTTGGGTAGGATTCACCTCCAACAAACGCTCCTGGCATGATAGGATTACCGGCACCATGGTGGTACGAGAGCAATAAGCGAAAAGAAGGGATCAAGGGGCCAAGAGGTCAAGTGCCCATCAAGGGAAAAATTGGCTGAAAACATCGAACGAAAAAATACTTGACTAAATGGGGGAGGGCATTATAATAAAAACCTTAGGATTGGAAGGCGCCATCCATTTTTTTATAGTTTTGATCATCAAGCCGAGATAGCTCAGTCGGTAGAGCAGCGGACTGAAAATCCGCGTGTCCCCAGTTCGATTCTGGGTCTCGGCACCAAAGAAAATAAGGGGTTACAGCGATTTTGAAGGTCCTGTAGCCCCTTGTTTTTTTGACTGTGCTAAATTTGTGCTAATTTGCATAGGAAATTCCTTTTTGGACACGGATGAACACAGATTTTCAGGATAAACTAAAAAGAAAATAATTATCTGCGGTTATCTGCGTAAATCTGCGTCCTATTAAATTTAAGGTGGGCGGTGATAGCTTAAAGGTACCCATACCAGAACCCGCAGAAGATGATTCCCAGAAGATTCAGGGTGGGAATGGTCAGGGGAAAAGTGGTTCTCACCCACTCGATGAATTTTTGAAGGGGTTTGAGGGCGCCCTCTTATAACTTTTAAACTTTTAAGGTTTTCAGGCTTTTTCCCCCACAATAACCCAAATTCTTTAAAAGTTTAAAAGTTTCCTTGGAAGGTCGGGCATGGAATTAATTATGGGCGGATTGAGGGATCTATTTGGGGTGAAGAGTAAAGCTAAAAATTCCTACTTAGACAAATCGGTCGAAGATTGCCACAAGAAACGTACAATATCGAGAGGCCGCTTAATAAAGATGACTTGCTTTTCATTGTCTATAAATTTTACCTCTTATCTTAATTCACCTTTATACAACGAAATCTGACAATAAAAACCATGCCTTCACGCCTCCTTGCCTTTTTCACTTGCTTTTTTTTCATTTTAAGCTATAAAAAATTCTCTATCACTTCTTGGATAGCCGATATCCATCTCCATGAAAAACATGCCACCCACATTTGACTACGCAGCCTTTGAAATCAGATATGCTGCCGGGCATTTATATTTTGATAGATGCGGGCAGGTTCTTCTGGATATTGACAGAAAATGCCCGGGCTGGACGGTGACTAGCGTCACTCCTCAGACCGGGACCCTGGAAAACCCCAGCAAATGGTTAGTCGCTAATTTCAATAACCAAGTATTCACCTTTACTGCCCAAAAGGCATGGAAATTAGAAATGGGGGAAATTGCAAAGGAAATTTCTGGCTTATGGAACATAATTCAAGCAAATTTAGGACTTGAGGAATTCCTGAGAATAGGTTTCCGACTAAACTATCTTTTGCCTACTGAATCGGAGGAGGAGGCAGACCGACGACTTAAAAAATCTGAAATCAATCTGATGATGCCACAGTCAGTGCTCGATGATGGCTATAGTATCAAAAATCGGCAACTTATCGCAGTTCTCGTTAAGGATGGTACGGAATATCGTGTCGAATTGGCTGCAGTGATACGCCATGAGGGTTTAGTTCCTCCCGATCTCGTGAGAACCGATCCTCGATTACTTTCTAAGAAGCAAAAGGAAATTCGAATAGCAAAATTAAAACAAATGGCTGAATATTCCGCAAATCCGACGTTTGCAGTGAATCTTAATGTTGATTGTGTAAGGTTCAGCCCTGAGACTCTATCGGTCGAGGAATTCATTCTGAAGCAAGCGCAAGTTGTAGACCAGACCTTTCTACCTGTATTAAGGAAACTATGAGTGGAGAGTTAACTGCAGCAACTTTAACAGAAGAAACATGGAAAGATATTCCTTTCGGTCTTCTTTCTGTAAGTGATGACCAAACGGGCCTTGTTTTACGCGAGACAATTTACATCCGCACTACAGACCTTGACAAGGAACGCCCCCAGCCTGCGTCAAGTAGAAGAGGTTTTGAGAGAGAGTCGGTTAAAGCGCTTGAGTCTGATGACAGGGAAATCTTAAACCTGGCCTTCGACAGGATCTCCCAAGCACTTCAAGCCAATTTTCAGATGGCCGAACTCTCTAATTGTTTCGATGAATGGAAAGATTTGTTAGAAGAAGCTTCGAGAAAGGTTGGGAGTTTTACAAGTAATCATCGCAAGATTTTAGGTTCTCTGCTTTCCGTTCTTGGTGGCAAGGATATCTCCGATTTTGATAATGAAACTTTACGCACATTTCAAAATGCAACTAACATCCTGCGATTACCCCGGGCTAGTAGGCAAGATGCTGGACGTATAATCACAGATCTTTTAAAGCAGAAAAAGAAGATACTAATGCCGTTGGCCATAGAGGAATCGGTCAAGGATAGAACCGAAGTTCTCGATGATATGATGGCCCAGCTTATACGTAAGAGCCGCAACGATCAGTGAGTGACGATAGCTACACTTTTCTCGATACCGACATCCACAGACTTGATTTCGATCCCCCTGTGAGAACAGCCGCTGAGGCTGTGTTTGAAACCAACCATCCCACTGCCATTTCAGCCTTCTCTCTTGTAGAGCTTAAGGGAAATTACATACAAAACCTCATTCGAAAGAGCGTTCGCGAAGATTCGCAGTTCTGGTGGTAGGCGATCTTCCCTCATGTTCGCCCAATTGATAAGTCTGCTGGGCGGGGTTGATTATCCGATCAATCCTTGGCAGGAAGCTCGGCGGCAATTGCTTACCCACCTCGATGCGCAGATTGCGGTTAGTTGGGAAGAGTTTCGAAGCAGCATCGATAAGATTTTTGATGATTTTGAATGCACAAGAGCAACCGAACCTCCAACAGACGGTGGGGAGCGATGGTCTGCTGTTGTTCCGCATTGCACTAAAGCCAATACCAGATGCACTGTGGTGAGTTACGTAGCACGGCACATTGATAACCTGAAAAGACTTCTTGAGGCTCTTTCTTCACTGAATCCGACAGACATAACAGAGGAACTCAGGAGTATTAGGAAGGTTGCGGCGGAAACTATAAAGAATACATACCCCTGGGAAGGCACTACTTGTCGATCTGTAGGTGACCTCCTGATAGGCCTACAAAGTAGATCAGGGAAGGTTTTGATCTCATCAAACTATAAAGAACATGCCCAAATGTGCGCCCCTTTAGGATACACATTCAAAGAATTCCCGGTTAGCAGTATACGATCTAAATAACGTAGCAATATTATGCTCGGCTTTTCAGGTACTCGCTTTCACCCCTCCATCCCTCTCATGTCCAATTTAATTTTCCCTTTCTCCTTCTTTTTCAACAAACACCTTAACACACCCCATTTCCGAGCATCAAACCCGAATAAATCATAACCTTTACAGAATTTCCACCGTGTTAAGTATCCCCCTAAACACCCCTAAACACCGGTAAACACCCTCCATACTTCTCAGCTTGGATGGAGAAGGAACCAGAATCATCGCCACTAATAAGACCCACTTGGATACGGTGTTTAGGTGTTTGTCCGGTGTTTACCCCCCTACCTTACACCCTCTCTCAGAAGGATCTCAGCAAAAATATTCTAGATTCGATAAAGAGTGGCGACGGTGTTAAGGTGTTTAGGTGACTTCAGGGGGGGGAGGATAAATTTTTGAGAAGAGAATGGACAGGAAGAAAAACTTTAGGTCGGTTTCCAAACCTTTAAACTTTTAAGAATTTTCCCGATCAAAGGCCAAATCTGGCTATTCTTTTAAAAGTTTAAATTTCACCGATGGAATTCAACCACCCAAGCCCGTCAAAGCAATCTTGAAGGTGGAGAAGAACAGGGACGGAAAGACCGGGAAGACCAACTTGTATTTCGATTACCCTCGCTCCAGGATTATGACCAATGAGGAATATATGAATGAGTTTGGAGAGGTCATGAAGATTTAGAAAAGGGCCGGTCAATTGTTGGGAAAAAGGAGAGCTTTGAATTGTGATAGACAGGCTTTAAAAAGTAAGACAGTATCACGTTATCTCCGAACCTCGCTTTCACCTGCTATGTAGATTGTCAAGCCCCAAATAAAGAGACCTCGTTCTTTTTGAGAAAAGATGAAACCTATATCCCCAGCCTGCTATCCGTGCTCAAAAGGTATTCCCTGATTCAATAGTGTGCTGCTCAATCGACTTCGAGCAAACAGAGCATTTCCTGATAATTGTGGGTCCGGGTATCATTCAAGTCCTCCCTTTGTGGCCCAACGCCTGCGTAACCAGCGCGAGCAGACCAGGCCGAAGAAAAAACAAAGCCGCTTATCGAGCGTCTGGTTCACGCGGTGGTTCGGCGACTCTCTGCCTGGCTTGCTACTTCTTGGTACGAGAACTCCTGCAGCCTGGCATT
>JAHJQK010000012.1 GCA_018819135.1 Pseudomonadota bacterium
ACAATAACATTTATTACATATAGGATTAAACCATGAAAAAAAGAGGATGTCAAGCTTTTTTTAAGAAAAACTTAAAACATCCTCTAATATATTGACTTCAAAAGGGATTTTAACCCCTATTTCTTATGGCGGAATTTGAGGCGCACAAGGTCTTGGGTTTGTTTTGGGGGCTTTTCAGCGGGGATTCGGGGGATTTTCGGGGTGGACGTCCGGAGCGGTTGCCTTCAAAAACCTGGAATCCGGAATGACGCCAGTTGGAAAGCATGGCGATCAGGTCTTTTGTAATTCTCCCCCTGGCCAGGAGCATCTTGAAGACCTTGTGCCGGAAGACCGCCTCCAGCTTTTTCATCTCCAGGGAAGGAGCAACCCGAAACATATTATTTTGACCCTACCCAACAAGCATTGACCCGCGAGGTCTCCCGGTCTCCCTAAATCTCTCAAAAAACGCCTTCCTGCGCTATCACCAAGGCCCAAAATTCAAGACTTTTTTCTTTTCGAGGGGAAGTAAGGATAGGGGGGAATTATATTTCCCCTTCTTTTTGGTCAAAAATAGGGAAAATCCTCAAAACGGGTAGCATTAGGGTAGCATGACAAAAAAGGGGTTAGTCGAAATATCAACTAACCCCTTTATTTTATTGGTGGGCCATGGAGGGATCGAACCTCCGACCTACTGATTAAGAGTCAGTTGCTCTACCAGTTGAGCTAATGGCCCAAATTTTTTTTTGATTAGCACTTTCCCTGGAGGTTGTCAAGGTTGCAAACGCTTTAGCGCCGGGTTAAAACCCCCATTCCAGTTCCCGGCGCAGCTTCTCTTCGAATTTTTCCAGGCATTTGTTACAAAAAAGCGTTACCCCGGGGTTACCGTAATATTGAATGGCCAGGTCCCCGCCGAAGGGACGCATCTGTCCACACTTGATGCAGTAAAAATCGGATTTGGCAGTAAAAGTAGAAGTGATGATCTGTTCCCGGATGTTGCGGGCGTAGATGACAGTGTTTAAAACCTGACGCTTATCCACCTTTATAACACCTTTCACACTGCTACTCATCTTATACGATCCGTTTACGACACTTCTTCTGCTTCCTCTTCTTCCAGCATGATGTTGCCGATGACTTCCTGGAATTCCAGCCATTCATCCCTTGTGAATAAAAGAGTCACGCCTCGATCGGTCATACTGAGCGTAATGTTGTCTTTTTCGGCATCCACCCAAACTTCAAATTTTTCATCGCTGTACAGCAGCGAAACGGCTGGCATGTCCATCCCCTTGATCCTCCGCTCACCAAGCAAAAGGAGCTTTTTCTGAATTTTAAGGATACCGAATCCCCCTTTGATAGTCAAGAAATTTAAAAACCTGGGGTTGATCTCTTGGGTACTTGGCCTCTTACTCCTCACTAAAGCATGTAAAAACAAGGGCACGAAAAATTTTCAGGCAGAGATGGACTTTAACTGGTACATATTCTCGGTCAGCCGGTTGAGATTTGGCGTTTCTCCTTTCAGGAGATACTCCAATTTTCATCCCATAAGATCATGGGCTGGAAAGGTAATCTAATGCCGCAGCCACCCCTCCCATTTGTGTGGGACGTGGCCATTATAGAGATATTTTTTGTTGCGAAAAGAACCAATAAAAAGCAGCAATCACCAAGGCATGGGTGATTTTCCCTTCGCCTATGAGCCAAGGAATCTCGGCAAGGGGTATGCTTTGCACTTCAATGTCTTCGGAGGAATCCGGCTGGGGGAGATTCATAAAGGTGGCATTCTTAATCAAATAGGTATGGCAGCGGTTGGTGTGAATGGCCGGGTTGGGGTGTACCACGCCCAACAAGAGCGGTTCGTCGCCTGCATATCCCGTTTCTTCGAGGAGTTCGCGACTGGCGGCATTCGCCGGATCGTCCCCTGGATCAAGCATTCCCCCGGGAATCTCCAGGGAAAACTCGTTGGTTCCGAATCGGAACTGTTTGACCAATATAACTTTTTCGTCCGCGGTCAGCGGGATGATGTTGACCCAGTCTACAGATTCAAGAAGGTAGAAGTCATGGACCCGGCCTGTACGCGGTGACCGGTAGCGCTCCTCTTTCATGGTGAAGATGCGGCAGGATTGGAGGATCTTGGATTCGAGAAAAGTCCAGGGCTTGGACAAAGGTCACTCCTTGATGAAAATTGCCCCAGCGGGTGCGAGGGTGGGGGAGAGATTCAAGCTCGACCCTCCTCCACAGCACCAGCCTGCTTCGCGAATTTCCACGAACGGACGCCCTTCTTCAAATTCTCCCCCCTATCCCAACCGGCTCTGCTGGAGGCATCGGTCTCCACTTTGCAAATCGACCAATTGAGCCAATTCTATGGGTCCGATCTTTTCCCCTTGATTTAACCTTAGCTTGCCAATGCGTATGAGGCCACCCTTGACAGCGATTTGAATGCCTCTGGCATCGATGGAAACAATCTCCCCAGATGGCTTGTCCACGGTTAAAAGATCCATCTTGGCATCATATAATCTTACTTTTTTCCCTTTTAGGGTCGTGTAGGCGCCCGGTTGGGGATCACAGCCTCTAATGAAATTATAAATGTCCTCGATCGGCTTTTCAAAATCCACGGAGGCAACTCTATCATCACAGGGAGGCTCATAGGTGGCTTGGGATTCATCTTGCGGAATGCGCGGGGCCTTTCCTCCTTTTATCAATTCGACAGCCTCCACCGTGGCCTCCACTCCCAGCGGAAAGAGGGTATGGAAATAAAGGGTCCCGGTGGTGTCTTCAGAACCAATCTCCACCTCTTTTTGGAGCAGGATGGGGCCCGTATCAATGCCTTTTTCGACCCAAAAAATAGTCAACCCCGTGCGGCTATCGCCCTGGATGATGGCCCAGTTAATGGCACTAGCTCCACGGTGCCTGGGCAAGAGAGAGGGGTGATAACATATGGTCCCAAGGGAAGGAACACTGAGCAGCTTTTCGGGGATGATGTCAGTTACGAATGCCAACAGGACGAGATCCGGGCGTAATTTCATAAATCTATTATCCACCTGGGGATCCTTCATCCGGGGGGGACGAAAAAGGGGAATTCCCGATCTTGTGGCCAATTCCTTCATCGCCTCACCCCTTTTATCAGGAGGGCAGAAGACCCCGACCACATCCTCTCCCTTTTGGATCAAGGCGTGGAGTACATTCTCCCCAAAAGGACCCTGGCCCACCATAATAATTCGCATTGCGCGCATTGCGAAAACCCCGAGCAAAACCCCCTTTCCCCCTTTTTAAAAAGGAGCGAAAGGGGATTTTTGATTTTTCATCGTTTCTTTAGGCCGACTCTACCTGTGATAGATAGGCACCAGGTAGAGAGGATGGAGCTGTTAGGGAAAATCGTTCAGGATCTCCAGCTGCCAGATGTAAGGGAACCCTAATCCCTACATGAGCCCATGGGGGAATGCGGTGATTCTAATTCTGCTTGCGTTGGGCATCAAAGGCGGCAATCTCGTCCATGATGGCCAGGATCGTTCTGGCATTATCGTACACCGGGGTGTCCACCATCTTGCCCTGATAAGTGACTGCCGCCATCCCTTTGGCGATTCCCTCTTCCTCAAAAACCTTTACCACTCCCTTGGCCCATTCCGCATCTTCCGGGGATGGGGTATAGATCCGATGAGAGGGCTCAATCTGGCTCGGATGAATCAGCATTCTTCCTTCGTACCCAAGCTGCCGTCCAAAACGGGTGCTCTTCTCGAACGCCTCCGCATCCTTAAAGGCCACGAATGGACAATCAATGGCAATGCATCCCGACGCTCGGGCGGCCACCGCCGTGTGGGCCCGGGCATAGAACTGTTCTTCTCCTTCACTCGTGAGCTTTACTCGCATGTCCTTCGTGTAGTCCACCGCCCCAAAGATGAGAGAGTTTACCCGTTTACTGGCAATGGCCGAAGGATAAGCGTTTATGACCCCTTTGGCCGTCTCGATGAGGAGCTGGATGGCGACGCTCCCTACCGGTAGGCCCCGCCTCCGTTCCAGCTCCTCCAGCTTCCATTCGAGGCGCTGCACGTTGTCCGGGCCGCCGCATTTGGCCAGACACACCCCGGAGAGCCCCTCGTGGACGATGGCTTCGAGGTCATCATTGGTCATGAGGGTCTCCCAGTTGTTGATCCGGACGTAGATCGTGGAGCCACCCGATCCGGCGAATTTCAGGTTCTCCCGGACCATCTCCCGGGCTTTGGCTTTCTCGGCCGGGGGGACGGAATCCTCCAAGTCGAGCGTGATGATGTCGGCTGGCGTCATCGGAGCTTTGGAAATCATCTTTTCGTTGTTGCCCGGCACATAGAAAACAGATCGCATTACAGGCATTTTCACACCTCCTATTGGGATTGGATTAACCGCTTGATGGCCGGAGCGAGTTCATCGGGCCGATCCACCACATGTACGCCGACTTCCTTCAGCGATTGGATCTTGCTCTTCGCCGAACCCTTTCCCCTTTCGATGATGCTGCTGGCGTGGGAGAAGCGCATGCCTTCAGGCGCCCACGCCCCGGCGACGAAGATCACGAGGGGCTTAGTATATTCCTTTTTCCGCACGCACTCGGCCGCCTCCTCCTCGTAGGGGCCGCCGATCTCGCCGAAGACGGCCACGCCTTTTGTGTCCGGATCCTTCTCGAAGTGGGGCAGGATGTCACCGAACGACGTACCGACTACCGGCTCAGTCCCGATGTGGACCACCGTGCTAACCCCAAGGCCCGCCTCCTTGATGGCCCAAGGGACCGTCCCTGACTGCCCCCCGCTGCGGGACATGACCCCCACGGGTCCGGGGACAAATACCCTTCTGGCGTATTCAGGGGAACCACCGAGCCAGCCGGCGGCCGCGATCCCTGGGCTGAGGATCCCGATGCAGCCCGGGCCCAGCAGACGCGCCCCTTTCTGCTTCGCATAAGCCACAATCTCCAGAATGTCGTAGAGGGGGACCCGTTCGGCCGGGCTCACGATGAATTTAATCCCGGAATCGATCGCCTCGAGGACGGCATCTTTCAGGGCCGGCCCCGGGACGAAGGTGACGCTGGCGTCGATGGGCCCCTTCTCCCTGACCGCTTCGGCCACTGTGTTGAAGACGGGGATGCCGACGACTTCCTCCCCGCCCCTTCCGGGGGTAACCCCAGCCAAAACATTTGTGCCGTAGCCTTTCATAAAGGCAGCCCGGGCGGAACCTTCCCTGCCGGTAATTCCTTGGACTAAGACCGTTGTACCTTTTTTGAGTAGAATCGCCATTTTTTTCACCTGCCTTTTCGGTGGATTCTTCTTTAGGGTAATCCGTATTTTTTCCTGTACTCTTCCAGACCGGGGGTCGGCGCATCAATGGTAATCGCCTTGTTCCCCCGGAACCAGCATTCATACTCACAGGCCAGGCACTCCGTGCCCACCCGTTTGGCGAATTCGGCATCCCCGCCTAGAGCGGGTTTGCTATCCTTAATCACCAAGATGCCCCGATCAAAGGTTTTGCACGCCTGCGCGCAGACATGGGTTTGGCAACCAAGGCATTTTTCTTCATCGATGGTGACCTTGATGGTTCTCTCTTCAAAATGCATGGATCTATTCCTCCTTTATCCCACGCTCCTGGCGATATTCCATAATCAGGGCTTTCACTCTTTTGGCCAGGAATTCCGTTTCATAAACTTTTTCGCTCCCGTAAATCTCAATCCGCCCCGGCAAATCCTTGGTTCCTTCCCTTAGGATCTCCAGCGATTCCTTCTCCCTGTTGCCACAAAGCAGGAGCACACAGGGGAAGCCGGGTCTTTTAGGCAGCTCCTCCCGGAGAGCTTTCACCACCCCGTGGGCATGGTGCCATTGTTCCTGGTTGGCCACGATAAACCCACCGAGAAAATAAGCCTCGATGCCAGCCTGAGACATGATCACTTTTGCGGCCCGATAGACTTTGGCCGCCGTCGGATTGCCGCTAGTGTCGGCGTAATCGGCAATCTTCAGCCCCTGGCGATTGAGGGCATCCACTCCCAAAATGGCGCCCCCGCCACCGAGCCCGTGATAACCTACATAATTTAATCCTTTGATCTCCGGGACCATCTGGGCGATATAGCAGGTCCCGCGGAGGTCTCCCTCCTCGATCCACCAGGCGATCTTGTCCAGTTCCGTAGGCGGGGTAGGGGACTCGCGGGCCACGTCGATACCCAATTCGGGATGGCGATAAACCGAGGAATCATCGATGGCCATGCGGCAATCGCCAGCGACGACCTTGCCCTCTTTGGTCAGGACGAGAGGGTTGATCTCCGCCGTCCGGCAATTGTAATTCTTAAAGGTTTGATACAGCCCTATGATGGCCTGAGCGATCGCCGGGAGGAATTGCGTCGGCACCTTTAGTTGGACGGCGAGATTCAGGGCATCGTAAAGGCGGAATCCCCGGAGGACGTCGACGGTCATTTGGGCGATTTTCTCCGCAGGAACCGTCTCGATATCCATGCCGCCTTCAGTGCTGAACATGATGACCGGAGACCGGACTCCCATGGAAGCATCGATGATCACGCCGACATAGTATTCCTTATCGATATTCAGCTTCTCTTCCACCAGAACCTTTTCCACTGTAAGCTTCTTTATTTCGGATCCGAAGAGATCTTTGGCCGCCTTTTCTGCCTCTACGGGGCTTTGAGCAAACTTAATGCCCCCCGCTTTTCCGCGCCCCCCCGCCCAGATCTGGGCTTTCACCGCAACCGGCTTCCCGATCTTTTCGGCTATCTTCGTAACCTCTTGGGGGGTCGTGGCGACCTCGCCCCGAGGAATCGGCACCTTTGCTTCCTTGAGTAATTGTTTTCCCTGATATTCATATAATCGAGCCATACTCACCTCCTAAAAGCTACTTGCCTTTATTCTATATGGTTGAATTCAATAAATCAACCTCCTTCGGGACCCAGGCCTTGCATCCAGACCCAATCTATCCGCCATACACCAGGTTCACCAGCCACAGACCGGTTTGCGGCACATAGGTTACCAGCAGGGTTAACAACACCAGCACCAGCATGTAGTAAACCCCGGTCTTGAACACCTCCCACATGGGCAGGTTGGCGATGGTACAAGTGGTGATGAGCACCGTGGCCACAGGCGGGGTCTGCTGGCCGATTCCTAGATTGATTGTCACCATCAGCCCGAAATGGATCGGGTCAATGCCAAGTTCCTTGATCAGCGGTAGTACGATGGGCACGATCAGCATGATCACCGCCGTCTGCAGGCTGGAGTCAACGAGCGTCTTCCAGAGGTCACGCCAGGTAAGCTCCCGGTAGATAATAACCCCGATCAGGATCGCCGACAGGGCGGCCACTCCCCCCACCTCGGTTGCCGTGGCGATTCCCCCGAAGATTCCACCCCAGATTATCACCGGGATCATCAGGGCCCAGAAGCCTTCTTTCAGGGCCCGGCCCAGGATTCGCAGCGAGAAGGACGCCTCCACCGGCCAGCGGTGAGTCCGGGCGAAATAGTAGGAGAGCAACATCATCAAGCCGTCCCTGCGATCAGTGATCCGGGGTAGGCCACGTGTCCCAAGCGGATAACGGTCGCTGCCCAGGTCTGTCCAGCCATGACGCCCGCCAGCACTACGGCGATGGCAGCGTCATCCCTACCGTCAGTGAGAAGAACCTTACTCCACCAAATGACCTGCATTCCCTTAGACTCGTTCTCATCTTGAATCCTCCTTTGCCTTTTTTTGATATCCAAGCAGGCTTTGATGTGATTTTAGATACTTGGGGTAAAGCCGGCAAGAACAAATTGTTGTTTTTTCCTTTTTTTCCGAATAGGATAACACTGAAAGGACTTTGGAAGCGGATCACCGAAAGGAGATAAAAGATGACCGATTGGAATGCGGAAGATGTGGCCTCCGATCTGCGAACACGCCTGGAGGGGAATGTCCTCTCTGACGATCTAAGCCGTACCATCTATAGCAGCGGAGCCTGCATCTATTCCCTTCATCCCCTGCTCATTGTTCAACCCCGACATCGCGAAGATGTGGTGGCATGTGTACGTTATGCGACCGCCAAGGGAATTTCTCTTACCGCCCGGGGCGGGGGCACAGGCCGGGCAGGGCAAGGGATCGGAGTCGGGATCATCTTGGATTTCATGCGGTATATGAATAAGGTCCTGGAAATCGACCCGCTGAAGAAGTGGGTCCGGGTTCAGCCGGGCCTCATCCTGGGAAGGCTGAATGCCGTCTTGAAACCCCAGGGAAAATTCTTCCCCATCGACCCCTCTACCTCGGATTATTGTTCCCTGGGGGGGATGGTCGCCAATAACTCCAGCGGCCCCCACGCGGTCAAGTACGGAGCCATGAGGGATTATGTAGAGGCTCTGGAAGTAGTTCTTTCCAACGGAGAGGTCATGATGACGGGCCCGCGCCCCATGGCCAGCAGCGAGCCTCTTTCCGGCAAGGACGGGTTGGAGAAAAAAATCTATGCCGGCGTGCAGGATATTTTGAAGCGGTACCAGAAACCCCTCCAGGATGAGAAACCTGAGACGACGAAAAATTCCTGCGGTTATGACCTCTGGCAGATCCAGAAGGACCATTCTTTAGATTTGACTCCACTCCTGGTCGGCTCGGAAGGAACCCTGGGGATCTTCATCGAAGCCCTCCTCCACCTGGTGGACCTCCCGAGGAAGACCCATTCCGCCTTAATCCATTTCAATACCCTGGAGACGGTAGGAAGAGCCACGGTGGAAATCCTGAAATTATCGCCTACCATGCTGGAGATCATGGAAAAGCAGATCATCGACATGGCCCGGGGCCAATATAAGAAAATGGAACCCTATTTACCTGAGGGCATCGAGGCAACTCTTTTCGTAGAATTTGAAGGGGAGTCGGAAGAAGAGTTGCGGGAGAAGATGAAACAAGTGGAAAAACGTCTGGTGAATGAAGAAAAATTGGCCATCTCCCTCAAGGCCGCCCAGGACGCCAAAGACAAGGAAATGCTCACCCAGGTGAGGAGCGTGTCCGGGCCCATCTTGAACAAAGTCAAGGGGGCGAAGAAGCCCATCGCCTTCATCGAGGATGCCGCTGTCCATCCCAGTAGGCTGGGAGAATACATTTCCGGCCTGCGGGAGATCCTCAAGCGGAACGGAGCGGAAGCCAGCATATACGGGCATGCCGGGGACGGGAACCTTCATGTCATGGTCTTTCTAGATCTGAAGAAGGAGGAGGATGTTACCCGAATGGTGAGGATCGCCGAGGATAGTTGCGATTTGGTGCTGCGCCTCAAGGGAACCATCAGCGGGGAGCACGGGGATGGGCTCTTGCGGACCGCTTATGTGCCCCGGCAGTACCCCAAACTCTACCCGGCCTTCGAGGAACTGAAGAAGCTCTTCGACCCCAAGGGCATCCTAAACCCAGGAAGGATCGTGGGGAGCGACCCCAACCTCATGAGCAAGGACCTGAAATACGGGGGGAATTATCGCCACGTGGCCACGGCGAGCGCCTTCGACGGAGAAGCCCTGAGCAGTGAAGTGGAAGCCTGCCACGGCTGCGGAAAATGCCGTTCCTACTGTCCTCTGGCCATGGAGACGAATGATGAATCCTACCTGGGCCGGGCCAAAGCCATCTTGCTCCGGGAAATGATCTCGGGCAGGTTAAATTCCAATTTATTCATGGCCTCCGATGAATTGAAAGCGGTGATGGACGGGTGTGTGAACTGCAAGCGGTGCCTCACGGAATGTCCCACCGGCGTGGACATTCCCTGGGTTGCCATGCAGGCCCGGGCGCATCATGTGCAGAAGAAAGGGCAGCCCTTCAAGGATCGATTCATGGCCGATACCCATCTGGCCTGCCGGGTAGGAAATACGCTCGCTCCTCTGGTCAACCTGGCATTTTCCTTTCGTCCAGCCCGGGCGTTGATGGAATCCACCCTGGGATTGGACCGGCGAAGAAAGCTGCCGCCCTTCGCCAGGAAAACCTTGCGGGATTTATTCCCCGGCTCGGGCCAGGGGAACGAGAAAGCAGCTTATTTCCTGAGCTGTTTCGCCAATTACAACGATCCGGAGGGGGAAGGCCGGGCAACCTGGGAGGTCTTGCAGCGGAATGGCTTTGGCCTGGAATTGCCCGAGTTCGAGTGCTGCGGGATCGCCCGGATTTCCTCGGGCGGTCTGGAATCGGCGCACCAGGGCGTTGAAAAGAACCTGGAGAAGATCTCGGCCCTGGTGGAGAAAGGAACCCCCGTGGTCTTCAGCGAGCCCAGCTGCGCCCTGGCGGTAAAACAGGAATATCCCCGGATTGTGGGCACGGAGAAGGCATCCCAGGCTGCGGCCGGGTGCTACGAGATCCATGAGTTCCTGTTCAAGCTGAAACAGGAGGGGAAACTCAACACGAAGTTCGGGGAAATTCCCCGCAAGGTTGGGTACCATAATCCCTGCCATCTCCGGGCTTTGGGCATTTCCAAGGAGCCCGTCGAGCTCCTAAATCTCATCCCCGGACTTAAGGTTAAAGCCATGGGAGACCGCTGCTGCGGTCTGGCCGGGACCTTCGGGCTGAAGAAGGGCAATTACGATCTTTCCATGGAGATCGGAAAGCACCTCTTTGAGGAAATTCGGCAGAGTAATGTGGAACAGGTCGTAACCAGCTGCGGTTCCTGCGCCATGCAGATTGCCCAAGGTACGGGACTGAAAGTGGTCCATCCAGTGACTCTTCTGGCCGAGGCTTACCGGAGGAAAGCTACAACTTCTTGAAAGCGGCCGTGGCTTTGCGCTTCGCTTTGGGGAGGCGATGGGAGGGTCCCTTTTTCGTCGGAGCCACGGAGCGCAGGGGGGCCATAGGATCCTCCCGACTTCCTTTCAAGGCATAGAACTGGGCCATTTCCATTTTTTCGGCCAAATCAGATACCGATATTGTTGTGGCGCCTTTCTTCTCGGCGAAGAGGGCTACGTCCCGGTCTGAGGTTACGACTGTAATCCCTCCGCGTTTTTCCGAGGCCAGGCGCTTGAGAACCTCATCTGCTTTCTCCCCCGGTTTGGAAAAGATTACATCAATCCCCCCGATTCGCTTCCGATGCCCGGCCCAAAGCCCTTCTTGCCGGCCATCGAAAACCACTATAATGGAATGCCCTTTAAGGCGCTTGTAATGCCTTAATTGTTCACACAGACCCTCTCGGCCTTTCCGGAGCTCGATCTGCTCGAGCCTTCGCAATTCAGGGGACTGTTTGATGAAGTTGTATCCATCGACGGCGATGAGCATAATTTTCTCTCTTTACGGGGGACTCCGATGGTCACCGATAACGAATGGCCGTTGAGATCGTGAGGTCCGTTATGTCCGTTTAGATGGTTAAACGGTCGCAACGATCCTGACTTTATCAAGGTTTATCCACATCTCCCAAGGCCTTCTTATTTTATAAAAAATGTAGCGAAAATTTTTGCTTGTCGCCAAGGTGATAAAAGGCAATTGTGAAGGCTTGCGCCATTTGATATACTTTGGCATATTACCTTACAAACCCCGCAAGACGCAAGAGAAGAGAAAAGTAATGAGCCCTAAAAGAACCCCTGGAACCCCCCTACCGCCCCTGCGCAAGGCCATGGGAGTCCTCATCCTTATTGCCGGTTTTATTCTGCTTACGATCCTCTGGCGGGCGGTCGAAATGATCACCGATTGGTTCTGGTTCCAGGAGGTGGGCTACCAAAAGGTTTTTACCGTCACCTTTTTAACGCAGATGAAAGTAGCCGCGATCTTCGGAATCGCCTTCTTCGTGATTTTTTACCTGAACCTTTTCCTGGCCAGTCGCCTTTCCTCCCGGGGATACTGGGTGGATCAAAATGACCTGATCCATATGCCCCCCTGGGAATCCGGGAATCAGCCGATGGGAGCGTTGATTCTTTTAGGTTCCGTTCTTTTCAGCTTCTTTACGGCGCTGCGCGGATCGGCTCAATGGGAAAACTACTTGCGCTTTTTCAACCCCACCTCTTTTGGCATTGCCGACCCGCTTTTCAACCGGGACATCGGCTTCTACGTGTTTCAATTGCCTTTTCTCAAATATCTCTACGGCTGGCTGATGACGGTTTTGATTGTGACCGCCATCGCTTCCGCTCTGCTCTATTTTCTCCGTAGGTCTTTCCAATTCATCCCCCCCCAGACCGTACGGGTGGCCCCGGCGGCTCGGACCCATCTTGTGGTATTAACCGCGGTCGTATTCTTTTTGGGCACCTGGGGGGCCTGGCTGGAGTTGAACGAAATCCTCTTCACCAAGCGGGGAGTGGTTTTTGGTCCCGGGTATACGGATGTTACTACCCAGGTGTGGATGCTCAAGGTATTGATGGGAGTCACTATTTTTTGCGGCCTGTCCATTCTTTCCCTGGTCTTCCGCCGAGACTGGAGGCTTCCGGCCGTCGGGATAGCGGCTTTTTTAGCTGTCCTTGTGGTGGGCATGGGAATTTATCCCTGGCTGATCCAGAAATTCAAAGTGGTACCTAACGAGATCGTCCTGGAGAAGCCCTATATCGAACAAAACATTAAGTATACCCGCCTGGCTTACCAGTTGAATACCATGGAGGATCGGGAATTTCCAGCGGAAGAAAGCCTGACCCGGGAAGATTTGCGGCGCAATGACCTGACCGTCAAGAACATTCGTCTCTGGGATCATGCCCCCCTGCTTATGACCTACGGCCAATTGCAAGAGATGCGCACCTATTACAAATTCATTGATGTGGACAACGACCGGTATATCATCAACGGAGAATACCGCCAGGTTATGCTTTCTCCGCGGGAGCTCTCCTATGCCGCTTTACCCGCGCGCACCTGGGTTAACGAGCACCTGACTTACACCCATGGCTACGGAGCCGTCGTGGGTCCGGTGAATCGCATTACCCGCGAAGGTCTGCCGGAATTCTTCATTAAAGATATCCCACCGATTTCCTCGGCCGATATTAAGGTCACCCGCCCGGAGATTTACTACGGAGAAATTGCCAACGATTTCGTCTTCGTCCATACGAAACGGCCGGAGTTTGACTATCCCGTAGGCGAAAAGAACGTCTATACCCAGTACACGGGCAAGGGGGGAGTACCGCTCTCCTTTTGGAAAAAACTGATTTTTGCCATTCGCCTCGGCTCTTTCACCATCCTCCTTTCCAATGACATCACCTCGGAAAGCCGGGTCATGTATTACCGCAAGATCAGCGAGCGGGTCAACCGGGTGGCCCCTTTCATCCGTCTGGATTCCGATCCCTATCTGGTCATTTCCCCGGAAGGACGTCTGCTCTGGTTTTTGGACGGGTATACAACGACGGACCGTTTTCCCTATTCTGAGCCCGCCCGTAATATGGGCAATTACATCCGCAACTCGGTCAAGGCCGTGGTGGACGCCTACGAAGGATCGGTAAAGCTTTATATCAGTGATCCCGCCGACCCCATCATTCAAACCTACGCTAAAATTTTCCCCGGCATCCTTAGGCCCCTTGAGGAGATGCCCGCGGAATTGCGCAGTCATATCCGTTATCCCCCCGGCTTACTTTCCATCCAGGCCCGGATGTACAACACGTATCACATGCAAGACCCCCAGGTCTTCTATAACAAAGAAGATCTGTGGTCCATTCCCCGGAAGCCCGGGCAGGGTGGGGAGCAGGAAATGCAGCCCTACTACACCATCATGAGGCTCCCTGATGAAAAGAGGGAAGAGTTTGTCCTCCTTCTGCCCTTCACCCCCAGCCGCAAAGACAATATGTCGGCCTGGTTGGCCGCACGCTGCGATGCACCGCACTACGGCAAGGTGGTGGTCTACCGATTCCCGAAACAAAAACTCATTTATGGGCCGCGGCAGATCGAAGCCCGGATCGACCAGGACGCGGAGATTTCCAAACAGCTCTCTCTCTGGAACCAGCGGGGTTCCCAGGTAATCCGCGGTAATCTGCTGGCCATCCCCATCGAAAAATCTATTCTTTATGTTGAACCCCTCTATTTGGCTGCCGACAAGGGCGGGCTTCCGGAGTTGAAACGGGTTATCGTGGCTTTCGGAAATACCCTGGCCATGGAGGAAAACTTGGAACTTTCCTTGCAAAAAGTCTTCGGGGGCGAATTGATCAAGGAAAAGGAGGTTTCTCGGATAGCTGCGGCCACGGCTCCCGAAAGGGAAAAGTCCGACTGGCAGATCGCTGGGGAAGCTCTCACTCATTACCGCAAAGCCCAGGAGCTCCTGCGGCAGGGCAACTGGGGAGGGTACGGCGAAGAATTGAAGAAAATGGAAGAAGTCCTAAAGGCTTTTGAGAAAAGGAAGTAATTCATTATTAGCCACAGAGGTCACAGAGCACACAGAGAATTATAAATTTTAAATTGTTTTTTAAATTAAATTTCTGGTCTGTTTTTATCCTGAATTTTGACTTATCTCTGTGGTGTCTGTGAACTCTGTGGCAAGGGATTTCATAAGATGAAACGCATCGTCCTGGGAACGGCCGGACACATCGACCACGGGAAAACCACGTTGATTAAGGCCCTGACGGGTGTGGATTGCGACCGCCTCAAGGAGGAAAAAGAAAGGGGGATTACCATCGAGTTGGGATTTACCTCCATGGCTCTACCCAGCGGGTCGACGATCAGCATCGTGGACGTCCCGGGGCATGAAAAGTTCGTACGGCATATGGTGGCCGGAGCGACAGGAATCGACCTGGTTGCTCTGGTCATTGCCGCCGATGAAGGAATTATGCTCCAGACCCGGGAACATCTGGACATCTGCAAATTATTGCGGGTCAAGAAAGGGTTAGTAGCCCTCACGAAAATCGACCTGGTGGAACAAGATTGGCTGGAGATGGTCAAGGAGGAAATCCAGGAGTTTGTCCGGGGAACTTTCTTGGAAAGCGGGGCTATCGTTCCTCTCTCTTCGACCACAGGAGAAGGGTTACCGGCATTTGTCGAAGAAATTGACCGCCTGGCCCAGGAAGTGGAAGAGCGTTCTTCTGAGGGTCTTTTTCGGCTGCCCATCGACCGGATCTTCACCATCAAGGGGTTCGGGACGGTAGCCACAGGCACGATCATCTCCGGAAGGGTCTCCGTCGGAGATACCCTGGAAGTGCTCCCGAAAGGCCTGGAAGCAAAGGTGCGAGGGATTCAGGCTCACGGCAAGCCCGTTGAATCTGCAACCGCCGGCCTGCGGGCCGGCATCAATCTCCAAGGCCTGGAAAAAGCCACCATCGACCGCGGGAATGTCCTGGCCCTCTCCCAGACTTTGAAAGCCACGGTTGCCTTGGACGTAATCTTCCAGCTCCTCTCCAGTTCCTCTAAAGTTCTGAAAAATCGTACCCGGATACGCCTGCACCTGGGAACGGTGGAAGTGTTGGGAAGGGTTATCCTCTTGGATCGAGAAGAAGTGAAGGCCGGGGAAAAGGCTTTCTTGCAGGTCCGTCTGGAGGAACCCATCACTGCTCTTCCCGGTGACCGCTTCGTCGTCCGCAGTTATTCACCTATCTTTACCATTGGCGGAGGGGAAGTCTTGGATGCCTTCCCCTCCCGGCACAAACGCCTTGCAACCCAGGTGAAGGAAGAAATGGAAATTCTATACCAAGGTTCAGAGGATGATAAACTCAAGCTCCGCCTCCTCAAAGCGGGGCCGAGCGGTCTTTCCTGGCCTGAATTGATCATGCGCTCGAATATGCTACCGTCGGCGTTAAAGTCACGGGTTGATCACCTGGCCTCCGCAGGGCAGATCCTGAGATTTAACGGCGACCGGCTGCGCTACCTTCACCCCCGGGTGATCGCCAACCTGCAACTCTCTTGCCTGGATTACCTGAAGAATTTCCATCAAAAAAATCCCCTCCAGCCCGGAGCAGTGAAAGAAGAAGTTAAGACCAAGCTTCCCCCCCAAGTGGATGCCCGGCTTTTCAATCATCTATTATCCGCCTTGATCGAGGAAAAAAAGATTATCGCCGAAAAAGAGACTCTCCGCCTTGCCGGCCACACCGTCTCCCTCAAGGAAGAAGAAAAGGATCTGCGCAAGAATATGATTCTCCTTTACGCCAGGGGTAAACTCCAGCCTCCTTTAGTAAAAGAGGTGGCTTCCGAGCTTCGGGCTTCGGAAAACGAGTTAAAGCCGGTCCTCCAGCTTTTAACCAAGGAAGGGGTCCTGGTGAAAGTTAAAGAAGACCTTTATTTTCATCACCAGGCCTTAGCGGAGATGGAAGAGAAGTTGATCAGTTATCTCAAGCAGAACAAGGAAATGAGTCCCTCCCAGTTTAAGGAGATCTCCCGGGTTTCTCGCAAGTTTTCCATCCCCCTGATGGAACATTTTGACGCCAAGAAATTGACCATGCGTATCGGAGACAAACGGGTCCTGAGAAAATAAAATTCAAACTGCTAAGATGCTCGGGATTTCGAGGTCCACCCCACTCCATATAGACCTGCCCCCAACCATGCGTCCTCCCTCCATCCTCATTCTCCATCCTCATTCTCCATCCTCATTCTCCATCCTCATTCTCCATCCCCTTTGTACTCCCTTGTTGGGGCAGCCAGAATCTCCTGGCCGAAATGATCTTGCAGCCATTTTTTCAGGCCCGAAATCTCTTCCATCTCTTTTATCGACCGGAGATTTTTCA
Organism: Pseudomonadota bacterium; assembly: GCA_018819135.1. GTDB lineage: Bacteria > Desulfobacterota > SM23-61 > SM23-61 > SM23-61 > JAHJQK01. Next base: position 16,503 of record JAHJQK010000012.1, read on the forward strand.
AAGCGAAAGCATTGATCAGGGCGTTATTCATAAGGATTCCAGGCTCCAGCCCTAAATGTTTTGCCCGTATATCCCGCCAGGTTTTTAGTGCTTTGACCCTTTTGCGTACGGACGATGACAAATCCGGCCTTGCCTCCCGGGGGTACACCGGAAGATCTTCATCGGGAATGGCCATGGCCCGGTGAATTTCCTGCAGCAGGCGTGTCCCATATCTGTCGCTTTGCTTCCGACTCAGGACTTTCCCCGTTTCCAATTCTTTTAGGCGCAAAGGTTTTTTTATAGCCAATTCCAGGAGCGGTTCGTTGCGGAGCACCTTGAAAGGGGGAAGATCCAACTTTTGGGCCTGGGCCTCGCGGAATTCCAGCAAAGCCTTCAGAACCGCAAGACTCCTGGGATCCAGAAGAAAAGCCCCTTTCACTTTTAGGTAAAGCGGGTCATGGCTGGGGGGCGTGAATCGGACCTTACTCAGAAGTAGGCATTCTTCCTCCACCCAGGATAATCGGCTCTTCTCTTCCAGTTCCTTTTCCAGCATACGGGCTAGGGGAATCAGGTACCTGCCGTCCATCGCTGCGTATTCCACCATCTCCGGGGAAAGGGGTCTTTGGGACCAATCGGCCCGCTGATATTTCTTATTCAGCTCTACGTGGAAGCGACTTCGCAGCAACGCTTCCAGGCCGGTTTCCCGGAGGCCCAGAAATTTACAGGCCAACTGTGTATCGAAGAGGTTCTCGACCTCGAGCCGAAAGTTCCGGTACAGGGAACGGATATCATAATCCGCCCCGTGGAATACCTTGCGGATGCGGGGATTGGAGAAAACAGGGTGTAAAGCGGAAAGATCCCTTAGCGCCAAAGGATCCATGATATAAGAGGCGGATTCCGTAGCGATCTGTAGGAGGCATACCTTTTCGAAGTAGTGGTACATAGAGTCCGCTTCCAGGTCAACCCCGATGATTTTGGCCTGACCCAGAATCCGGCTAGCCCCTTCTAGGCGGGGAAGGGTCTCGATCCATTCACAGGAAAATGTATTGCCATCCATCGTTTTTGCCGATGCCTTTCCAATCGTTTAAGCCTTCAGGATACCTTACTTTACGAGTGAACCCAAGGATTTATTGAAAACGGCGATAAGAATATATCGGGATAGAAATAATAAAGGGTAGTCGATTTCGAGAAGAGAGAAATGTTCGAAGTATTCCGCTACGCTTTCAACCGGCAGGGTTTCTTCATTGAAGGTTTTAATCCCGACTTTATGGCTCCTGCGGGTAATCCCTTTTAACTTCTTTTCATAACGGGTCCGTTATCTGCAAAAAATAAGAATGGATTTAGTTCTTTCACTATGCTCCATACCCTTTTTTTACTGCCACTTACACTGACACCTACACTCAATTATTTATGCTCCTTCGCTTCCTATACCCTCTAAGCTGGAAAAGGGGAGCGCACCCAAATTGAGAAGCGCAATATTGCTCAGATCCTTGAAGGTCAATAGCGGTTTGCCCCACCCGATCACCTTTCGGCAAAACTTCTCGGTCTTTCCTCCGGATGCGGCGTGGGCAACGAATACCCGGTCGGCGAGTGCAGCCACGAATTCGTTGCGGATCCGGGCGGTTTGTTCGTCCGCGCGCTTGGTCCTTTCTCCAAAAGGAGACAGCATCAGCAGACGGTCCTTGGATAAGGCATCGGCATATTCTTTGGGAATCCGCGTTGGTGTCAGGCGCTTGGCCAGGCACCAGATAATAGGTTGTTCTCCCCGCAGAAGGAGGGATAGACACTCTTTCTCCATCGGAGAATGAAAGCCGCTGATGACCGCGGTCCCGGCATCGCGTAATTGCCGGGCGAGATCGTAGGTTTTGAGGATCAGGTTGCCAGGGCACTTGACGGAACAGAAAAGCGCGATGGTCTCCTGTCGCAACAGATCCAGGTTTCCAAGAGCAAAGATATATTTCGGGGCCCGGTTTTCGAGAAATCGGTTGAGGGTTTGCGGGTATTTGTCGTCGGCTTGACCAATACGGAGGGGTATCATCACGATCGCCTCTAACAAGCGAAGGCAAGAGATTCACGCCGGAATATATTCATTTTCTGAAATTGGTAAGGAAATATCAGGTTTGACGTCAAGCCAACGGAGTATCCCGAGATTCCGGATAATTGGCGCAACAGCCAATCTATCCAAGGGCGGACGCCGTTTCTGCTTCCATTGCATAACTGATTCAAGAACTTCAGTTTCGGTTGGAATGCCGTTATCCTTTTTCTTAAGGGAATCGGTTGCAAATATAACAGTCGCCACAATCTCGGCTTGATTCGTATTCATACGCATGAAAAGGTCCGTGGTCTTTTCAATGATCGGCGTCCACTTGGTTAATGCTGATTCGAAATCTTTTCGCACCTTCATGAAATTCGGTCCAACTTTAACCATAAACATCTTTCCAGATCGTTCTTCCTGTAATAAATTATTATTCACGAGCCCTGTTTCGGCAATCTTCAGTTCTTTACAAAAGGGGCCAAAGCTGCCTTTCTGATACATAAATCCGGTCGGCAAGCCCTGTTGCGTGGCCACGTATGCAATCTTTTGGAAAATGGTTCTCCCAACCGGCCAGTGATATGGCTGTTCCTCGATTCGCCGAAGGATTTCTACGAGGGCAATCCAGGCCGGATTCATGGCGGAAGATACAGCCTCACGGCCCCTTTGGTCTGCGGCGGGGGCTGTTTGAGATAAGAATTCCAAGGTTAACTCTCTTGGAGAGGTTCCGTATGGGGCATAAATTTCAACAGGTATATCCATTTGTTTGATATATCTGTATATTAATGGCCCGACTGCTCGCCATTCAAGTTGGCCGTTTCCACATCCGAGCGGCGGAACGGCAAGGGAAGTTATGCCCCATTCCTTGTAATGCCGCAAAAGGTGTTTCAAGCCAAGATCGATATCGTTGATTCTGGAAACCGATTTCCAATGGTCTTTGGTCGGAAAGTTCACGATTTGCGGCGGGAAAAGAGTTCTATAAAGATAAGGGACCCCGAGCTTGACTTCCTTACGCTCGCATCTCTCCACATAGTCCTTGAACATCTCCGGGAAGCGCTTCTTGAATTCCAGGGCGATTCCCTTTCCCATGATCCCCACGCAGTTGACTGTGTTTATCAGGGTTTGGGCTTTGGATTTCAGGATGTCGCCGACCAAGATTTTCATGTTTCCCTCTTAGAAAAATATATCACGCCTGATACGAACGGGCAATCCAATATTCAATTGCTGAAACTTCTGCAATGCCACTTCGTTCGCTACGTAAGCGCCTAAAAGAAAGCCTGGCATTACGCAATCCGGCACGAGGACTTCGGCGCATTTTTCTGATTTATGGCTCATTTCCTCGAATAAGTTTTCCGGATGGGTCCAGTACCGGGCGAAAACCCGATCCCGATCAAGCGCTTTGAGCCCTTCGCCTACAGGAAAAAAACGGACCCAATCGCTTGCCGCATTGCGGTCCGCGATGATTACTCCGGGCAAGTCCAACACTCTTACATCAACCTGTAATACGCAGATATCCTCATTCTGCGCCCGGAGCTTGCTGAGCATCGGATTATGGGCGTCAAAATATAAATTGGCGTAATCGTGCAGAGTTCCAGCGCCGGGTATCCGCTTATTTGTTCGCCGGTCTTGGATCTCCGCCATGGCCACGGAATGATGTTCAATTTGGCCGGCGAGTTTATGGCAGAGGATGCCGTGTTTCATGATAGGCGGCACATTGGCAATCGGCGCGATGAAATGGAGTTCCGTTATTTCGTCGCGATTCATTCCTCGCTATCCTCAGCCCCCTCTTGGCCCATGCGATACTTGATATCGTAATTGATAATGAAATCCAACTCCTCCTCCGTGAACCCATAGTGTCGCGCCAGCACATGGTCGATCTTGTCAAGGATGGGCTTGGAGTGCTTGGGATAGAACTCATCATAGACAACCTCACCGGTCGCTTTGTATTGACATTCCTTTCTTCGCTTATTCGCTTATGGCACTTCAGATCGACCATTAACTCGGCAGTCAGTTCAGTCAATGTTTTTTTGGTTGTCTCAGTCATCTCGCCTAATCCGACGGGAAAACTTTCAATTTCGCGCATGGTCAGATCACGGCAATTTGAAAGCAGTATAAACCACCAATAGAAAAGGGAACTGTTTAATGCCGCCGCAACAACGGAAGTTTCAGCCTTTGTGGGAAGGCATATCATTTTGACGTGGGTTGACATCTGTTCGCCATCCCGCTCATTCCAAAAATAGGGCGCGAAAGTCATTGCGCGAATCCAGTACCGAGGAGCATTGTGGAAGAAAACTGTCTTTCCGCTGTAAGAAGACAAGGAGATACTCAGTGATTTGTGGGCACTGGCCTTGGTCCAAAGGGATAACTCGCTTAGATTGTGAACCTTTGGAACGGAATTGGAGAACCGGATGGTTGCCACGTTAGCATATTGAGTCAGAGCCAGCAAGTATTGACGGAACTCTTCATGCCAACGATGGTACTGAGAAGCAAACGTCGCGGATGACGCCGCATCGTGCAAAGTGACATAGATGCCCAAGCGCTGGTCGACCCCAACAAAGAGTTTTGCGGGGCGGATGCAGTACGTCGAGATCCATGTTGTGACAGAGGTGCTCGTCAACAATTCCTGCACGGATACCATCCGATCGGTACAGAATGCCGAATGCGGCACGATCATGCCAGTTCGGCCGTGTTTCCGCACCAATGCGCCGTTGCGCTCCAGTATGAATGCATACAGATTCCCACACCCCTCTGTTATGTACCCCCGAACAGTGTAATCCTTCTGTACCTTGTTGTACTCGACATACGGCGGGTTGCCGATAATCACATCAAATCCGCCTGCTTTGAGAATCCCATAAAATTCGGCGAACCAGTGAAAAGGCTGGTGTGAAATACGCCACTTCTCAAAGCATTCCCAGTACTTCTTACTGTTGGGGATCTTTTTTTCGCTTACCCCGTATTCCGAAGCAAGGAAGCGATCGAGCTCGTCAGTCAGCTTACGAAGACGCGTGCGCAAGTTTTCTTTCGCCTCAGAAAAATCCGAAGGGCTCATGCCCTGCGCTGTCTGCATCTCTTGGAACAGCCGGAAGGCTCGATCAACAACCGCTGCATCCTCCTCAATCCGGCGAAGAAATTTTTCCGTTTCTCCGAATAATAACTTACCTTGCCCCGAGTCCTCCAGCGTGGCAGCGTGCTTCACTTCTTTTAAGGAAGTGAACCCCACAAGTGTGTTCCCGGCCCGGATATTAAAATCAATATCTGGCAGGGGTTCAATATCTTCAACCCGCTCAATCTGTGCTACGAGTTTTAGGAAGAGCCGGAGTTTACAAATTTCAACCGCTTCCTCCATGATGTCTACGCCATAGAGATTGTTGACGATGATGGATTTGAAGATGAAGTAACGGTGGTTGGGATGGTCCTCTACGCGTTTCAGGGTCTCGGTGAAGAGCTTGTGATAATTGGGATGGTTTTTCCTGCCTTTTTCTCCCCATTCCTCCAGGAAAAAGCGCATACGCTCCAGGCACGCTTCGTAGAGCGGCTCCAGGATGTTTAGCGCGGCGAAAAGAAAAGCCCCTGATCCGCAAGTCGGGTCGAGAACCGTGACGTCCCCGATTACTCTCCAAAAACCGCTGAGCAATTCAGGGCCTTCAGAGTTTTCAATAACGTCCTGCGCAAATTGACGGATGTCGAGGTTGTAGGTGATAAGGTCATTGATTGACCTGACTTCGCCTGCCGCGAGTTTTTTCCTTATTTCCTCATAACGCTTGCGCCGGGCGACCACTTCCCGCCAGATTTCTGTAGGCAAGGCGTAATCGTCGGGTGCTGGTTTATTCCAACCCTTTCGGCGTTCCAAGAGGCCCTCTTTCCCAGCGTCCAACCCCTCGGCAATCTCCGGCGGCAGTTCGAAAGGCTTTTCCAACCTATTAGGAGGAGTTTGGCGGGCGTCCCAGACTATTCCATGCGAGACGGCGGGGTAAATGTACCGATCAGGGTCTTCCTGTAAAAGGCGCCAGACTGAACGCTCGCCCTCAAAGGCGACTTTGCACTTTTCCTTTGCCGCATCGAAGAGAAACGGGATGACCGTGTTCTTACTGATATACTCGGTAATGTCCTCCTTGGTGTAATATGCACCCATCTGTTTCTGGTTGACATACTTTTCGAAGATGTATCCGAGCATGTCGGGGTTAATTTCATTGTCCTGTTTAAGCGGGCGCTCATCGAGGTGCCAATGGTAGGCGTCGAAGAATTCAAAAAGCATCTCGAATGCTTTGTCAGGGATTGTGATCGTCTTCCCGTGAAGCTGTTCGATCTGGTGGGGATTGAAGATGCCGCCGTTTAAATACGGCACTTCGCCAAGGAGCTTCCGCGATTTTTCCGAGCGTTCCTCTTTCCGTTTGGCAAACCCTTCGAAGAAAAGCGGACACAAAAAATCTCGATAATATTGATCGTTGCTGATCGCCTTACGGCACTGGTTAAGTTTGTTTTTGAGGTAATCCGTGTCGTTATTTAGGAAGCCCTTTTTCTGGATGAAGTAGATAAACATCAGCCGGTTGAGCATGACGGATACATACCAGCGTCCCATCTCTTCGTCGGGAATCCCTTCCAGAAATTTAAGAAACGTAGCATGCTCGGTTTTAAACCGGTCATAAAACTTCTTGGTGATCCGCTCGATATCAAAGGCCCGTCTGGCGCGACCGGTTACCTCAGGAAGGGTCAGGCATTCCTCTTCTTCCAGGCTGACGGCTAGTTCCCTCAGCTTTTGGATTAGCGAGTCCCCGGCCTGACCGATACGGTAGGTATGCTCACGGCAGGCGGCGGGTTTGCCGTGCTCGCGTCGGACCCACTGCCAAACCTGGGCAGTCTTTCTGCCGTCAAGGTATATGATCAGGTGCTCGTAAGCGCTTTTCGTTACCTGCCATTCGATCTTGCGGCGGGTGGCATAATCGGGGATTCGACCGTCGCTTCCCGGGTTGCACTCAAACACAACCATCCCGCATTTCTCGGAGATCGCTGAAAGCAGATAGGTTTTTCCATCCATGAAAACTTCGAGCCTGGCGCCGTGGCGGTTCCATCCAAGTTCTTCGATGAAGAGGGATTTGAAATCGAAGGCAGCAAGGAGCTTATGGCTTCTGACAATGTCTAAGGGCATTCCCTATTTCTCTCCCTCCGGATTGGAAAGACCCATCGAGCAGATAATTCGCGGCTCCTGGGATTCTTCTTCTTCGTGAATAATGCTCAATCGACCCTCGTCTCGAAGCTCAATCACCCTCTGAGCGAGGGCGTCATCGCCAATCCCGCTGCGGAGTTGTCGGTTTAGAATGTCGATGGCGGATTGCCGCAGGGGATAATTATAGATATCTTCGATAGCGCGGCGAAGCTGCGGCGTGTCGAAAAGGGTACCTTTGACCTCATCAGCATAGCGTTTGAGACGCTCGTAGGTCCGGAAACGAGCTCCCGAAGGCCGCCCAAGCTGTCCACCGACCGTTTTTTCTTCGGCGGCGATGAGCTCAACGGCTTTTCGAACCAGCTCATGGTGGTTTTCCTGCCGGGGTTGGGAAGGTGTAGTTGGTTCGCATTGAGCCCCCTTGAGAATGGCAAACTGAGACTCCGTAACCGGCTTGCCGTCCTTGTCCAACCAGGCCAAGGCATCGTTGCCATCGGCTGTCCGGACATAAGCCAAGACCCCTTCCGGGTGTTCAACACTTGGGAAATGCGGCTTTGTGGAATACACAACATTGGGAAGGTTGGGAATGACTTTTTGCAAGCTTGGATCCCGATCGATTGCATTTTTCCAGATCTGATAAGCATACGAACCCAGATCGACCTCTGTATCGGCGTCTCCATCCAGGATACCCGCTTTTTCCGTAAAAAGATCTCTGACAGCTTGATGGTCTTGATCATCCTCAAAAAATGCCTCGTCTGCTCCCACCACTTCGGCATTTTCACGCAGCCGCTGCCGGATTCTTGCGCGCAGGCGAATGATTCGATCGACTCCTTCCGCCGGAAGAAATGTATAGCAGAGGATTCGCTCGGCTTTCTGTCCAATCCGATCAATACGCCCGGCACGTTGAACCAGACGGATGATCGCCCAGGGCAGATCGTAGTTAACGACGATGGCGGCATCCTGGAGGTTTTGCCCTTCGCTCAAAACATCAGTGGAAATAACAGTTTTTAGCTCATTTTCCGGCAAAATCTCCATCTGCTTGTTGTTGCTTTTAGGGCTGAATCTCCAGGCAATTTTTGTGGGATCTTCCGTATCTCCCGTCACTTCTGCCAACCTTTTGACTCCCAGAGAAGCAAGATGACTGCTGAGATATGTAACCGTGTCAGCGAACTGGGAGAAAACGATGATCTTTTCGTTATAATGCGTATTTGAAATCAACTCATGGAGCTTGGTGAGCTTCGCATCATCTCTTGATCTCCAGGGGCCGCATCTTTGTAGTATCCCTATCAAAATCTTTATGTCGGCTTTCAAGTCCTTGGCCAACTGCGGAAGAAACCGGTTCGCCCCTAACCAGCGGAACCGGGTCTTGAGCGGCCCGGCATATTTTTTGTAAACTTCTGTCGCTCGTGCTTTAAAGTCCTTTTCTGTGCTAAGTTGGCTGTAATTTCGGTCTAATCCATCATTCTCCTCGTCGTCCTCGGTAGCAAAGAGGTCGGTATCCGTGTCATTAAAGCGGTCGTCGAGCAGGCTGGCATCCTGAGTACCCACAGGGATGGGTTCATCATTTTCAATTGCATAAAGATAAACGTAATTCCGAAGGATGTGTCGTTCAATGGATTGAATGAAGGCTTGGCCGCTGCTTTCCAGGCGCTTGAAGAAGTTCGTTCGACAGAATCCCATGAGCCTCTTCCCTGCCCGGGAAAGATCTGCGATAACCTTAGCCTCGGCAGCGGTAGGAGGTTCATGAGGCCGCTCCTCAAGGTAATTCCCCAATCCATACCGGGGGAGCATGAGATGGTTAATATCATCGACAACCGGATCGGAATAAAGCTGGGCATATTGATCAGTGGAATCCTTGTCGTTAATTTTGAATTTGACTGTTTTGGGATCGCGAATAGGGAAATACGACCGTGTGCCGTCTGGGAACACCAAATATTTCCTTCCATTATTTGGATCGGTCTCTGCATAATTCTCCTGGATGAAAGTCCGTGTACGCCGGACGAGATAAAGCCGCATCAACTCGCGCCAGTCATCGGCAGATTCGCTCTTTTCAAATGCGGCTAAAGAACGGACAGAACACTGGTGCCGGCGAATGAATTCCGTTTCGCCAAGTTCACGCAGAAGATTTTCAGGGCGGATGCCAACATCCTTGTCTTCTGGAACAAAGAGACGAAGCTGGTTGGAAAGGTCAATATAGGTTTTATTATATGGAGTAGCCGTGAGCATAACGACCTTGCTCTCATTTTCCCGGATATATTCTTGAATGGCTCGGTAGCGTTTTCCCTCGCGATTTCGAAGGTTGTGGCTTTCATCAATGAGGACAACTCTATAGCGGCGTAGTTTCGGTAACTCCGTGATTACCTTGCTCAGGGAAAGAACCTTCCCGCGCAGACGGTACTGCATCCGGTAATCTTCCCACATCGAGACCAGATTCTTAGGGCAGATAATGAGTGTTTCCAAATCATAATCATCTTCAAAAATGCGGGTAACCGCCGTGGCCATCAGGGTTTTGCCCAATCCCACAACGTCTCCGATGAGAATGCCCCCACGTTTATTAAGATGGTGCGAGGCGATCTTGACGGCCGCTAATTGAAAGTCAAATAGTATATTAAGTCGTTAATTAATACCCCGCAGCTTGCTGCGGGGAACCAATGGCTGGGTTTCCAAAGGGGCGCCGCAGCCCTTTGGTCGAGGGCGGGGTAAATGCCCCGCCCGAGAATGCGAGCGTGCAAGGTGGCCGAAGGTC
>JAHJQK010000130.1 GCA_018819135.1 Pseudomonadota bacterium
GCCAAAGGTGGCTTTAGGAGGCCGCCAAATTTAGTGCATTAATTTGATATACAAAAAACCATCTTTTACCCTCAGAAATCTTGATTTTTATAATCAGATCGATAAGCAATGTTTATCAATCTAAAGGTGAATTATTGCTGAGGACTGTGGACAACGGAAAGGCTGGCTCAAGTCCGGGGATTACATGCTGTTGTAAAGGCTGGCCCAGGTAATGTTCGATTCGGTCCAGGTCGCTGATGTCCTTGTAAGACGCCAAGGAAATGGCCACACCCGATGCGCCGGCCCGTCCTGTCCGGCCTATGCGGTTGATGTAATCTTCCGAAGTTTTCGGCAAGTCGTAATTAATGATGTGGCTGATTCCCGTGACGTCAAGGCCGCGTGCGGCCACATCTGTGGCCACTAAAAGCCTGATCTTACCCGCCCGCATATTGCTGATGGTCTGGTTGCGCGCGCTCTGCTTCATATCCCCGTGCATGGCCGCGGCGGCGTGTCCCTGGGCGTGAAGCATGCGAGCCAGAGAATCGGCATTGCGCTTCGTGGCCGAGAAGATAATCGCCCGGGTCAGACCGCTGTCGGCAATGAGGTGTCCCAATATGCAGGCCTTGTGGCGAGTGTCATTCACTACATGGAGGCGCTGTTCGATATTCTCGTGAGTCCTTTTCTGATCGGCAATCTGAATCCGCAAAGGGTCTTTCAAAAGGCATCCGGCCAGACGGGCCACAGAATCATCCAGGGTTGCCCCAAATAAAAGAGTCTGGCGTTTATCCGGAGCAGCCGCGACAATTTTTTTCACATCTTCGATGAAACCCATATCCAGCATGCGATCCGCTTCATCCAGGATCAAAACCTCCAGGCCGGAAAGGTTGATGCGACCGCGATGCAGATGATCAATCAATCGGCCCGGTGTGGCGACGACCAGGTCAGGAAGTTTCGTGAGCTCCTGGATCTGCTTGGGGTAAGGCATGCCGCCGAAAATGGTGATGCTTTTCACCCGCAGGTACTTTCCGTACCTGCGGGTTGCCTCGGTAATCTGGTCGGCCAGTTCGCGGGTCGGCGTCAATACAAGCACGCGCGGACCGCGTTTCCGCCCCGCGGAAACCTCAAAGAGGTGCTGCAGGGTCGGGATCATAAAGGCTGCCGTCTTACCGGTGCCGGTTTTGGCGGAGGCAATCAGATCGCGGCCGGCCAGAGCCGGGGGAATCGCTTCGGCCTGGATGGGAGTGGGCTTTTCGTAGCCGCACTCGGCGATCGCCCTGAGAATGGGTAAAGCTACGTGTAAATCTGCAAAAGACATAATGGTTTCCTTTTCATTTCCTAACCCGGGAAACAGATGGTTTCGGCAAGCACGATTAGAACTCTTGGTCGGCGCAAGAGTGTCATCCCTGAACTTTATAAAGCGTTCGCATCAACTAATCGTTCCCAGGATCGAAAATCTGGATAGGGGTTAACGTGCCAGCCGCAGGAGTAACCATATGCTCGCCCAGTGATTACGGCAACAGCACAGATCAGAACGGCATAACCACATGACCGCTAACCTGATTGCGCTGCTGCTTATTGAAAAGTTGCTGAAGCAAGGGGGTCAGAGATCGATGGATTTTTGGCAGGTACCGGGGAAGACAGCGGTATTAAAAAAATTCCCACCACGCGTTCAAAATATATATCTTATTATACAGACTCCATAATAAAGTTCAAGTCTTTTTTTAAATAAAATTCGGAGACACACCACTCATCATTAATTAATGCCGGTAAAGGGGGTGGAAAGGGGCAGGGTGAAAAATCCCATTCCCGGCCCTACATCCAAAACCTTCATATCCTTCTGAACATACGGTTCAAGGATTTTCTTGGGGTTCTGGAACAACTTTCTCAGAGGACTGGCCAGCAAATATCCAACCCATACCGGGCAAACGTGTTCCGCCATGAACCACTCCCTACACCCTACACCCTTTATTTATTTCCCCTCTTCCTCCCACCCTTTCGCCCTTTCCACGGCCATCTTCCATTTGCGGTAAAGCGATTCCCTTTGTCGGGAAGCCATTTGGGGAGTATATCTTTTTTTGATCCTGAAATTTTTGGCGATTTGTTGCCGGTCTTTCCAGAATCCGACGGCCAAGCCAGCCATATAGGCTGCACCCAGAGCGGTCGTCTCGGTCGTTTCCTGGACGACCACCGGAACCCCCAGAATGTCAGCTTGAAATTGCATCAGAAATTCATTGGCCGTGGCCCCTCCATCCACCCGCAGTTCTTTTAATTCGACGGACGCATCCTCTTCCATGCATTCCAGAACGTCCCGGGTCTGGTAGGCGATGGATTCCAGAGCGGCTCTGGCAATATGGGCCTGGGTTGTTCCGCGCGTTATCCCCAGGATCGCTCCCCGGGCATACATGTCCCAGTAAGGAGCACCCAGGCCAACAAAAGCAGGAACAAAGTAAACCCCGTCGTTGGACCGAAGGCTGCGGGCCAATCCCTCGCTCTCGGAAGCCTGTCGAATCATCCGGAGTCCGTCCCGCAGCCACTGGACAACGGCCCCGCCGATAAAGATACTCCCTTCGAGAGCATAATCGACCTTCCCGCCGATTCCCCAGGCGATGGTGGTCAGAAGATTTTTCCTGGAGAGAACCGGTTGGGCGCCCGTGTTCATCAGCAAAAAGCAACCCGTCCCATAAGTATTTTTGGACAGCCCCGGGCGAAAGCAGGTCTGGCCGAACAACGCTCCCTGTTGATCCCCCACGATTCCGGCAACTGGAGTAGCAATTCCCAGGAAGGCCTGCGGGGAGGTTGTGCCATAGATTCGGCTGGAAGCTTCCACCGCGGGTAAGATCTTCTCCGGGATCCGGAAATATTTTAAAATCTCTTGGTCCCAAGAAAGATCATGAATGTTATAGAGCATGGTTCTGGAAGCATTTGAATAGTCGGTCACATGAAGCTTCTTTCCTGTTAAATTGTAGGCCAGCCAGCTGTCCACTGTGCCAAAAGAGATCTCCCCCCTTTCAGCCGCCCGGCGGATGGATGGAGCTGGGTATGAATGGGGTCGGGCCAAGGTATGTTCCTGATTATACAGTGTTAATCTCCCAGCGATAGGTATTTTCAAGGCCTATATCGTCTTTTTGAGCCCCGAAAAACGCCTCATAGCCAGCGGATCTCTCCCGAAGCTGATATCCTCCAAAGCCTTCTATGACTTCTCCCCCTTTCGCCCAGAAGCCAAAAAGGTTCTTCACTTTCTCAAGTGTGATTGGACGTAACCATCCCTTTTTCCAAGCGGGTCCGATCGAGGATGCGGTACTGGTGAGCTGGGTGAATAGCGGAGTCAATCAAATCGAACCACGGAAAGCCCCAGCAGCTTGGCCCCAGTGGCCATAATCCGATCAGCCGTAGCGATGAATTCTGCTCCGTTTTCTTTGGCAACCAAGAGATGTAAAGCATCCAATGTCCGCAGGGGGATTTCAGATAGAGAAGATATTAAGTTCACAGCCCCCCAGGCGAAGCCACCAGGCAAAGAATGGCAAATCAAGAATTTCTTGCGGATATCTTCTTGAAAAACGGCAAAAATTCGCATCTCTAAACTTAAGTCTATCGATTTTTCCCTCCGGCGCCGAGACAGAAGAGAGCGCATTTCCACCACAGTTAGGTCACTGATCCCGACGGGGCCGTGGGCCTGGATATATTCTTCAACCTCCTCTGACCTTGGCTCGTTGAGATACCATTTAGCCAGAGCGCTCGTGTCAAAATAAATGTTTTCCTTCATCGCGCATCCCGATCTTTTCGGATTAGGATTTCACTTCCCTTCCGTAAGCGCGGCATCTTCTCTCGCAGATCGCTATGAGAAGGTATGGCCACCTTTCGATTCATGGGCATTAACCGAGCAATCGCCTCTCCTCGGCGGGTGATGGTGACTTCCCCTTCTACCGCTAACAAGCGATCCAGATGTGATAAAGAACGCCGGGCGTCACGAATCGTAAGCTTCATCATCTACCCTTCTCCTTCTTTAAGGGATTTGTGCCAACGTGGAACTTTAGGTGTCAATGTAGCACAATTTTTCTGAAAAAGCAACTCCCGGATAACTTGCCACCCCCCCCCGCGTTTTTTTTGGAATCAAAACAGTTTCTCCGAAATGCTTATGTTATGCCCTCCGGCAACGGCGATTTCCAGAGTCCTTTTAACATGTTCCTGCCCTTGGGAGTGCGGGACGTTGTTGACTACGTTGACTTCCCTTTTTGTGGAAAGGGGACATAGAAGAGGAACGGAGTGGAAAATATACACTTTGCATTTAAGTGGTTTTATGGTGGAAAAGAGCCATGCCTCGTCGAGCCAGATTAGACGCTCCTGGAACTCTGCACCATGTGATGATTCGAGGAATCGAAGGCAAGGGGATCTTTCGGGATACCCAGGACCGGAAAGATTCCGTTACTCGTTTAGAAGACCTATCTGAACAAACCAGCACCCGCATCCTGGCCTGGCCGTTGCTGGGGCGGGTACGGGCTATGATTGCATGGATTTTGAGTCGAGTGGAAATGGGGTCAATGGAAATGGGGTCAGACTTCGTTATTTCCTTATTTTCCTTGCGGCCCTCGACCAGATCCTTTTCCAACAATTATATGATAAAGTGCCCCGGGATGTGAACTCTTTGAACTTGTCATAGCACGGAATTATGTGTAGTATTAGGGGCAAAAAGCCCCCGAAATAGGGCAAAATGGCGGGAGATTTACAATGGACGGGAGCTCTGCTTCACATAATCTGGAGCTTCACATAACACTATTTATGTTGAGCTCAACATAAGACGTGGTTGCTCGGTGCAACAATCGCGAGTTCTACTTCGCCGCACCGGAGGAATCTGAAATCGATGGACGAGCCAGCGTGCCGTCGGCAGCCCCGAGTTCTTAAAACGCCATCATCCATCGGGGAGGAGAAAAGGAATCATTCCTCTACCTGAACAAATTCGAAAGGTTGGAAAATAAAAGGTGTCCGGTACCCCCTCCGCAAAAACGACCAAAGAAGAGCGGTCCGGGCACTACTACTTGGGTTGTTCTTAACAGAACGTCTTAGGGTTCTCAGCAAAGTGGGGGGAAATATGGAAACTTCAGGCTGGTGAGAAAATGGAGGTTTTTTCGGGAGCGACCTTCTGGCCTTTTATGTCGATCGCATTATGGAATTCCAAGGACTTCTTTATCAACTTCCTTTGTAATTCGTTTAATTAAAACATCCCTGGACACTTCATATTTTTCTATTAGATTTTTCGCGATCGCTTCAATAATGTATTCCTTGTAAGAATCTCTTGGTAACTCGGCTAACTTTGCTTGCATGATTTTCTGTTTTAAGCTGAGAATTTGCTGAATAAAATCTTCCTTCAATGGTTTTCTGGGAACAAGAACCAATCCTCCAAAGGTATAAGCTTGCCACTCCACCCATTCATATGCCTCTGGGTCGACCTGAATAATAAAATCTTCCCATTCAGCCACGCTATTGGGGCGGATACTTTGGATCAAATCTTTGTGGAGAATCAAATGGCCGATTTCATGGGCAAGCGTGAACCGGTATCTGAAGGGGCGTTTGTTGAAAACGAAATCATCAACGTAAATTTGGGATAGATCCCCCGAAATAAAACCATCAATGTCAAAATCCCTCTGCAGATTCGGGAATGGGACGATATCAATTTCGTATTTGAATTCTATAACCTCATCAATGGGAATAGGAAATTTATCGCCTAACGCATGTTCATGCAAAAATTCTTCAGCTAATTCGTTTATTTGTTCATAGGAAAAAATTGGAATTCTGAAAGGTAAAGGCATTGTTTTTATATCTCCTTTAACTTTTCTGCCAATTTCTCCAATTGATCTTTTGTTAATTTTTGCCCTCTCAACGTTCGGAAAACTAAAGGCAGTTTTGACACCAAATCCTTGTTAGAAACTATTTCCTCAGGAATGCGGCCGCTGCTTGCATAAGCTAGATCAAAAAATTCATACCAATCGTTCGAACCCTCTTTGATGTCTAGAAACTTTGCGTACTGTCCTAATTTTTCGGAATTCGTTGGGGGAGGCAAGATCCCTCTTTCGATTTTGCTGATGTTCCCGGGGTCAAGGTTATTCTCCATGCAAAATTGTCTCAGAGTCATTCCCAGCTTGATCCTCTTCTTTTTGAAGAACTGCCCAAAGATATTACTGGACATACTCTTCACCCCCTCCCTTTAATGTTGTAATAATTTTACAACACGGCTTAAATTTTGTCAACAAGGTGTTCAAAAAGAATTTCCGCCAAACCGATCAAAGGATTTCCTGGGTCGGAGTGGGGGAGATCCCACCGAGGTACCGCACCGAGGTACCGGACACCTTAGAAGGTGAAAGGCCCTGTTTTTATTGAATGCGGTTAGCAAATCTTATTAAGTGTAAGGTTTAATGAGGATTCCCCGCTGGATGATGTGGTAACCCAGGTCATCGAATCCAC
>JAHJQK010000131.1 GCA_018819135.1 Pseudomonadota bacterium
AGAAGAGAAGCTTTTGTTCAAAAGAATGCTAAAGGAAATTAAGGGATAATTATTTGTATGCAAATTAAACCCAATGAATTTTTCAGGACGCAGATTCACCCTGTTAGATGTTTCCTGTCTAACAGGGTGAATCTGCGAAAACCTGCGTCCTATTCATTTAGGAGGAAACATGGCTTCCCTTACCGAACAGGTTAAAAAGATGATCGGATCTTATGGAATGGTCCGGGTGGGAATTGCAACCCGCCAGACCCTGGGGGGAGGCCCTCCCTCTACGGATCTCACTTTTATCATGCCCGAAGCACGGTCAGCCATAACCTTTGCCATCCCGCTGAATAAAAAATACATTCGCCCTTTCCTGGCCAAGGAAGATCGTCTCAGCCACGAACGGGACAACCTGCAGGCCAACATGCTGGTGACGGGAATCGCCTCTCACTTGGCCAAGCATCTGGAGCAGAAGGGATTCCCCTCGCAAGGCGTGGTGGCCAACGAGTTTTATCGGGATGAGCCGGGAATCGGCAGGTTAGGCATGCATCCCGACCTCTCCCATCGCTACCTTGCCGTCCGTTCCGGGGTTGGCTGGTTTGGTTTTTCAGGAAACGTGATCACCCCGGAGTATGGGGCGGCAGTGATTCTCGGAACCTGCGTAACTGCGGCGGAACTGGAGCCGACGGATCCTCTCCCTCCGGAAGAAAACTACTGTAACCGGTGTAAGCTCTGCCTGGCTTCCTGCTGCTCAGGACTGATGGACCCGGAGCAAGAAACGAAGGTAACCCTGGGAGGACGGGATTTCACCTACGCCCAGAGAAGAAACTACCTCCGCTGTGAATTTGTCTGCGGCGGGATGACCGGGCTTCATCCTACTAAGAAATGGTCAACCTGGTCCCCGGGCCGTTTCTTCATTCCGGAGGATGACCGGGCCTTTCGTGAGGCTATGATCAAGGGGATTAAAGCTTATGATCGCCGCCCCCCGATGGAAGGAGGGTTTCCCCATATTCTGATGCGCTCCCCGCTTTACCTCACCTGCGGCAATTGCCAACTCTTATGCTGGCCCGATCTGGAGGATCGAAAGGAGAATTTTAGGATGCTTACTTCCGCGGGCGCTGTAATCCAACGGCCGGACGGTTCGCTGGAACGGGTTTCTCCTGAGAAAGCCGAGGCCTACGTGATGAGTCTGGATGAAGAAAAGAGGACCCTTTATACCTGAGGAAGGGAAGAGGTTATTGAACCCACTCGATGGGCGGGAATACATGCAACGATTTCTGGCCGAGAGGCAGGCAGCCCGATTATCCTCCCGACAGAAGATATAAGAAAATCCCCCATTGGAACCTTACAGAGGAAAGGAGAAAAGTTGATAACCATCGATGAGAAAAGGTGCACGAAATGCGGCCTCTGCATCCCCATCTGCGTCCGGAGAATTCTTCAAGAAGGGGATAGCTCGATCCAGATCATTGATCCCGCCCTGTGCCTCTACTGCGGTCACTGCAAGGCGGTTTGCCCAACGGATGCCCCCCAGTTCTCTGAGGGGAATGAGGAGTTTACAACCGTACCGAGCAAGGAGGAGATTCCCAGTGCCGTTCCTTTCTTGCGCTTCCTGCGCAACCGGCGCAGCCTGAGGTTATACCAGGATAAGTCCGTGGAAAAAGAAAAATTGAAACTGCTGGTGGAAGCGGGTCGGTTTGCGCCCACCGGCTCCAACCGGCAGGCCTGCGAGTACGTGGTGGTCAGCGGGAGAAAAAAACTGGACAAGGTATGTAAGATCGCCATTGGGAATTTGCAGGCGCAGGGAGAAGGGATTCGAAAAGTGATCGACAAGCTCAACCGGGAGAAAAAGCCCTTGCCTGAAGAGCTGGTTGCCAGGCAGACTCTCCCCCCGGTCTGGGAACGGATCGCCAAGAAGTGGGAGGAAGGGGTGGATCAGCTTCTCCACCACGCTCCGGCCTTGATCATCGTCCACATGAAAAAGGGCCTGGCCACGACTCCGGAGATCGATGCGGCCATTGCCTCCACCCAAATGGTCCTTTTGGCGGAGACCTCGGGCCTGGGGACTTGCTATATCGGTTTCCTTATCTGGGCGATCGAGAACTCCAAGGAGCTAAAAGAATTTCTGAAGATCCCAACGGATCATCGATCCCTGGTAGCCTTCACGGTCGGGTATCCGGACGTCAAGTTCTTGCGCATGGTCTACCGGAATCCGGCTAAAGTCAGCTGGATCGGCGAGTTTTCGGAGTAAAATCCAGCAAAAAAGGATGGAAAATGAGTTATGTAAAAAGTGCATTCAACGTTGCCCCGCAGGAGCCCTGAGCAGGGAGGGCCACGACAAAATAAAATGCCGCACGTATTTAAACCCGGGTACTGCGGATTATGTGAAATCCCATTTTGGTTTTGACGGGTATGGTTGCGGTCTTTGCCAGACAGGGGTTCCCTGTGAATCTAAGATTCCGGAGAAAGAGTAAGGGGGTTAATAACTCCGAACTGAAAGAAGGAGATTGAAAAATAAAAAAAATCGATCTAAACATCCTGCAGGAGATGAGGAAAAAATTGGACATCGATTTACTGGGAGTAGCCTCGGTGGAGGGTTCAAATTCCCAGGAGCTGAGAAATCAAGCCACTTCCCTTTTACCGGGCGCCCAATCCGTCGTCGTTCTTGGCAAGGAGGTTTTCAAAGAGGTGGTATCCCTGCTGGGACCTGCCAAAAGCGCCGGCGAAGCAGAGCCTGGAGAATTATTTGGACCTCATAGCGATTACGTAAACAGCCGCTTAACGAAAGCGGTGTATGATTTGGCGGATATTTTCCGCAAGGAAGAGTATCGTTCGTTGCCCTTGCCGGCGGCAGGCTGCCCGACGGACCAGAGATTTTTGCAGGCCGTCTTTTCTTACAAACACGCGGCCTAGCTTGCCGGGCTGGGGACGATCGGACGGCATAGTTTGTTGATCACCCCGGAGTTCGGCCCCCGGGTTCGGTTGGCCTGCCTGCTGACCGAGGCACCCTTGGAAGCATCTCCATCCCTGGGGAAAAATTATTGCCGCGATTGCGATGCTTGCATCCGGGCATGCCCGGCTCAAGCTCTCCAGGTGCCTGCGCCGGATAAAGCCTACTCCCTGAACAAGTTCGCCTGCCGAACCTACCGCCAGGCCGGGCTGACTTGCAGCGTCTGCTTAAAAACATGCGCTGAAGTTTTAGGACTTTAGGGACGCAGATTCACTCTGTTAGATGTTTCCTATCTAACAGGGTAAACGCAGAAAAAACAGGAACGCTATGCGCATAGCGCTAAGCGCTTAGCGTATCTGGGCATTATCCGTGTTTATCTGCGAAAATCTGCGTCCCAAAGATAAAAAATTGGAGGAGGAGAAAATGTTTCAGACAAAGATTACTGGCATGTTCGGCATCAAGTATCCCATCGTTGTCGGCACCATGATGCACCTTTCCCGGGCAGAGATGGTGGCGGCCGCTTCCAATGCCGGGGCTCTCGGGGTCTTGGCTTCGGCCAATTTTCAGACCAAAGAAGAATTTCGCCAGGAAGTAAAAAAGCTTAAAGGAATGACCGACAAACCCTTTGCCGTTAATCTAAATTTGTTCCCGGCCCTGCGTCCGATCGACAATCGGGAATACCTGGAGGTTATCTTCGAGGAGGGGATCAAGATCGTGGAGACCTCCGGCCACAAGGCCCCCGATGAGTTAGCCAAAGATCTCAAGGCCCATGGCGTTACCCTGATTCATAAATGCGTGGGAGTTCGTTATGCTCTGAAAGCCGAGTCTATCGGCGCGGATGTCGTAACCGTGGTGGGATATGAAAATGGCGGTGCCACCGGTACCCTGGATATTACGACTATCTGCCTCGTCCCGCGCGTAGTGGATGCTTTGAAAATCCCAGTGATCGGCGGGGGAGGTGTAGCGGATGGCCGCGGATTTTTAGCTCTGCTGGCTTTAGGGGCGCAGGGGGTGATCATGGGAACTCCCCTGTTGGTGGCCGAAGAATGTCCCATTCATCCCAAGTTAAAACAGGCTTTGATCGAGGCCACCGAGCTGGACACCATGATCGTCATGCGGTCCATCCAGAATTCCCACCGGGTATGGATCAACGAAGTCGCCAGGAAAGTGGCCGAACTGGAAAAACAACAGGCCGGGTTGCCGGAGATCGTCAAGGTGGCTGCCGGAGAAAAAGCCCAGAGAATGTTCCAGGAAGGAGACCTGAATGCCGGGGTCATTTCCTGCGGGCAGGGAGTAGGGCTGGTGAAAAAAGTAATGCCCATGAAGGACATTATCGAAGGAATTATCCATCAGGCTGACGAGCTGAGGAAAAAACTATCATTTATTTGATTGGGACGCAGATAAACGCAGATTTTCAGGATTATTTTTAAAAATCAATATCTTGAAATATTTCTATCTGCGTTTATCTGCGGAAATCTGCGTCCGTATAAATTAAAGGAGAAAGACGATGATCGAAGGGAAGTCCATTTTTACGCGAGCGGTACATGCCGGGGAGCGTGGACCCCAACCGGATTTCCAGCCGGTCTCCACACCCATCTACAGCACGGTCGGTTACGTGTACGCCAGCATGGAAGACCTCGACCGAATCTTCGGTAATGAACGGGAAGGGTTCGTTTACGCCCGCTACGGAAGTCCGACCCATTCGGCTCTGGAAAGTGCCCTGGTTGCCGTCGAAGGGGGAGAAGCGGCTTTGAGCTTCGGCTCGGGGATGGCTGCGATCCACGCCAGCCTTCTGGCCGCCGGGGTCAAGAACGGTACCTCCCTCGTGGCTGCCTATGACATTTACGGGGCCACCTATTCCCTGGGCGCCCGCCTCCTTCCGGACATGGGGGTTCGGGTAAAATTCGTCGATGTGACCAACCTGGAGGAACTTAGCAAGACTCTATCGGAAACCAAGCCAGCCGCGCTCATTCTGGAAACCATCTCCAATCCCCTCATGAAAGTTGCGGATATTCCCACCATATGCCACATGGCTCACCGGGCGAAAGCCAAAGTTGTCGTGGATAATACCTTTGCCACCCCCGTCCTGTTCCAGCCCCTGAAGCATGGGGCGGACTTTTCCGTTCATTCCACCACCAAGTACATAGGGGGACACGGAGATGTTCTGGGCGGAGCAATCATTACCTCGAAGGAGAATCGGGCGGTCCTACATGAGATCATCAAAATGACCGGGGGCAATCTGGGCGCCTTCGAAGCCTGGCTGACCCTGCGGGGATTAAAGACCCTTCCTTTGCGCATGCGCCAGCACTGTCAGAATGCCCTGGAGGTGGCCAGATGGCTGGAGGGTCATCCACGTATCGCGCGGGTAAATTACCCCGGCCTGCTGAGCCATCCCCAGCACGAACTGGCTAAAAAAATCTTCCCACCGGGATTTTTCGGGGGGATGATTTCTTTTGAGATCAAAGACGCCACCAAAGAGAAGATTTTTCGGTTCATGGAAGCCCTGGAACTCATCATCCCGGCGACCACGCTCGGCGATGTTTACAGTTTAGTCCTTTACCCGCCCATGTCTTCCCACCGGGCCTTACGCCCGGAAGAGAGAGCGCAAGTGGGAATCAGCGACCAACTGGTCCGCCTATCCGTAGGCATTGAAGAGGCCGCGGAGATTATCAGCGACCTGGAGGGGGCCCTGGAAAAAAGTCGCCGATGAGCGGCGAGAAAGAAAAAAGCCGGCTCAATTTACCAGCCGGCTTTGATGCTGTTAGAGACTCTATCTTTTTAAGATCCTTAATAAGGATTAATGGGCCCCATGGCCATCAGGCGAGCCACCCTTTCCTCGATAGGCGGGTGGGTACTGAACAGTCGGCTGAATCCTCCTCCGGCAAGGGGATTGACGATATACATCTGGGCCTGGGCCGGGTTTACCTGCATGGGCAATTGTTTATTGTAATTTTCCAGTTTGATCAGGGCGTTGGCCAGGGGGCGGCCGGCGCCGATGATCTTGGCTCCAGTGGAATCGGCCTGATATTCCCGGCTGCGGGAGATGGCCATCTGGATAAGCATGGCGGCAATGGGCGCTATGATGGCCATCGCCAAGACCGCGATGATATTGCCCCTGCCCCCTCGTTCATCGTCATGCCCCCGGCCCATACCCAGGAACGCACCCCATTGAGCCATCGTGGCCATATAGCTGATGGCTCCGGCGATAACCGCGGCCACGGAGCTGATGAGGATATCCCGGTTTTTGATATGCGCCAACTCGTGGGCCAAGACACCTTCTAATTCAGCAGGCTTGAGGATGCGCAGGATGCCTCCGGTTACGGCGACGGCGGCATGCTCCGGGTTGCGGCCGGTCGCAAAGGCATTGGGAGTCTCCTGGGGAATGATGTACACTCTGGGTTTGGGAAGGCTGGCCTGGACGGATAACTTTTCCACCATCTGGTGGAGTTCAGGTGCCTCGTTAACGGAGACTTCCTTGGCCCCGCTCATAGCCAGGGCAATCTTGTCGCTGAACCAGTAGCCCACCATGTTCATAACGAAAGCCATGAACAGGGCGAAGTAAAGGCCGGAGCGGCCGCCCAGAGCCTGGCCAATAAGCAATAAGAGAGCGCTCAGTCCGGCGAGCAAAATAAAAGTTTTAAAAGTGTTGCTGGACATGTTTTTTCCTCCTCTTTCTAATCACTATAAAAGTGGCATATCTTGTAAAAAAGTCACCAACAGAGAACAAAGGCCTGTCGCCTTTTGCAAGGCTTCGGCAGCGACAACGCGCATCGCTGGTTGATCTGCAGTAGAAGTCGAGGAACGGGTTTTCTGGATAAGGTTTTGAAGACGATCCAGATCGACCATCACCTGTTCCAAAATTTCCACCGCCGATGTTGCTTTCTGCCCATGGGGGGAATTTAAAATCTGGCGGATTTCCTGCAACGAAAATTTCCGCGCCTGGAGCTGTTTGATCAGAGCCATACGATTGAGGTCCTTTTCCGTATAATGACGGTACCCATGTCCTGGACCGGGCTGTTCGGGATGAAGGAGACCCTGGCGGGTATAGAAATCGACCGTCCTGGGACTCACCCCCAGCAACCGGGCAAACTCACCAATTGTATAATGCCCCCTTGCCATCTTTTAGCCCCTTTTCGTAATCAATTGTATAGGAATTTCCTTTTTGGACACGGATGTTCACAGATTATCAGGATAAACTAAAAAGAAAATAATGATCCGTTGTTATCTGCGCAAATCTGCGTCCTATTTAATTTTTAAAAGGAATATTCAAGGCAGTCATGATTTATCGAAAATATACAGCACTGCTGTATGTTTGTCAAGGATCTGAGCCCCTGGCCACTCTACACTTTTCAATAAATTGATGAATTCACAGTGATAGACGAAGCCCGAACGGGATCGCTTCCTGGATCCAGGCTCAGGCGGGAGGTGGCTTGGCTCAGGAAAAGGTTGGGGAATATAAAGTGATCGACGGTCAAATCTGAACCGGGAATATGGAACGTCGTTTGGTAAGACCTCTTCATTTTTTTCTTGACAAGGTTTTTGAAATCGTGTAGGAGATTGAGTGTTCAGTCAGTAAAGGGCTTTGGGAAATTTTTAGTATCAAACTGGTGAGTGTTCTATCATGAGGATGAAGTTAGAAGAGCGCGAAATTGAGACAAACGTTAAAGATGATGCCCTTGTAAAACAAAGAAGGGAAGAGATTATCCAGGCCGCGAGCAAAATATTTACAGAGAAGGGGTATCATCTCGCAACTATCCGGGACATTTGTAAGGCTTCAGGGTTAGGTCCCGGAACTCTATATAATTACATCAAAAAAAAGGAAGATATCCTTTACCTAATTTACAATCAACTTACCATGATGCTCACTCAGTGCTTAGTGCAAACTATCGAAAATACCAGGAAAGATCCTTATGAACAATTGAAAGAAGCATTGAATAAGACCATAGATATCATATGGGATTATCAAGATTTAATCCTTCTGATGTATCAGGAAACAGCCTCCTTAGACAGAGAATCCATGCATAACATCCTCAAGAGAGAAAGCGATTATGTCGCTCTCTGGGAAAGAATCCTTGAGCGGGGAGAGAAGCAGGGAATGATTATCAGGCGAAGCCGAATGGACGCGGACATCATCGGTTTCCTTCTGGCTTTCATTCCCTTGAGGCGGTGGAATCTCAAGAAAAAGTTCCGGGAAGAGGAAATTAAATCCGGACTTATTGATTTTATCATTCAGGCCTTGGGAATATCCAAAAGAAAAAAATAAGATGATTGTTTAATTTACTGCCCTGAAATTCTTTTTTAAAACTGATCGAGCGTTCACTCTATAAAAGGAAAGGAAATGAAAAAAGAAACTTTATTACAGATGCATTACATGATGTTGAAGATTCGCAGGGTGGAAGAGCGTATCCTGGAAATATTTGCCCAAGGAAAAATCCCGGGATTTATCCACGTATCCATCGGCCAAGAAGCCGTTCCAGTGGGAGTCTGCTCTGCCTTGAGACCGGACGATTACATCTCAAACACCCATAGAGGACATGGACAGGCATTAGCCAAAGGGGCTGATTTAAAAAGATTTATGGCAGAGATTTATGGCCGAAAAGATGGCTATTGCCAGGGAAAAGCTGGTTCGATGCACATTGCCTGTAACGATTTGGGAGTTATAGGCTCGAATGGGGTGGTGGGAGGTGGAATTCCTATCTCTCTCGGGACGGCGTTTGCTTCTGTATATAAAGGCAATGACCGGGTGACGGTGTGTTTCTTTGGGGACGGGGCGACGAATGAGGGGACTTTCCATGAATCCTTGAATCTGGCTGCCCTCTGGAATCTCCCCATCGTATTCTGTTGTGAAAACAATGGATGGGCAGAGTTTACGCCTCAAAAGGTCCATACAAAACTGGAAAATCTAAGTGTCAGGGCAGAATCTTATGGGATGCCGGGAGTGACTGTGGATGGGAATGATGTCCTAAAGGTTAAGGAGGAGGCAGAGAAATCGATTGCGAGGGCTCGGAAAGGGGAAGGGCCATCGCTTCTGGAATGTAAAACTCACCGGTGGTTTGGCCATTTTGCTGGGGATGCTCAAAAATACCGATCGGCCCAGGAGATCGAAGAAGTCAGAAGCTTTGACCCCATATTGAAATTTCAGAAATTATTGCTTGAGAAGAAGCATTTAAACCATAAAGATATTGAGGAGGTGGAGGCCAAAATTAAATCAGAAATCAATGAAGCCGTGGCTTTTGCGGAAAAAAGCCCAATTCCAGGGATGGAAGGACTCTTAGAAAATGTCTATGTGTAAATCTTGCGCTCACCTAAGGGAACCCAGAGGGTCAGGGTTTATTATTTTAGAAAATATTTTTTGGGGCGCTTGGGCAAAAATTGGCGTTCTATGAGGGAAACAGGAAAATGAAAGAGGTGCGGTATATTAGGGCGATTACCGAGGCCCTCAAAGAAGAGATGGCCCGGGATGAGTCGGTTTTTGTCATTGGTGAAGATGTAGCCTACCCAGGGGGTTCTTTTAGCGCCACTCGAGGCCTCCTCGAAGAATTCGGGGGGAGAAGAGTTAAGGACACGCCCATCAGTGAAGCGGCCATAGTTGGCTTGGCTTTGGGGGCGGCCACGCAAGGCCTCCGTCCTGTGGTTGAGATCATGTTTATGGATTTTTTAACGGTTTGCATGGATCAGATTGTCAACCAGGTTGCCAAAACGAGGTATATGTTCGGCGGCCAGTATCAGGTTCCCTTGGTGATTCGTACCCCATGCGGGGGAGGCCTAAACGCGGGTCCGCAACATTCTCAATGTTTGGAATCCTGGTTTGCCCACGTTCCTGGTCTAAAAGTTGTGATGCCGGCCACTCCTTACGATGTAAAAGGGTTACTTAAAGCGGCGATCCGGGATGATAACCCGGTCCTCTTCGTTGAGAACAAAGCCTTGTATGGGTTAAAAGGGGAAATTCCTGAAGAAGACTACCTTGTGCCTATTGGCAAAGCAGACGTGAAAAAACCAGGGAAAGATGTGACTGTCGTGGCAACGTCGCGAATGGTTCATCAGTCCTTAGAAGCTGCCAGAACTCTTTCCGAGGAAGGAATCGAAGTGGAAGTCATCGACCTCCGGACGATATCTCCCTTGGACAAAGAGGCAATCTTCAAATCAGTGGAAAAGACCTCAAGGCTTGTGATTGCTTACGAAGCGGTTAAGGCTTTCGGTGTGGGTGCAGAAATATCGGCCTTGGTTTGTGAAGAAATGATCGATTGCCTGGATGCTCCTATATACAGGGTCGGTGCGCCTTTTACCCCCGTACCGTTTAATCTTGAACGCTTCTATCTTCCCAATGCGGAAGATGTGATCAAAGCCGTCAAAAAGGCGCTGGCCTATTAAAAAAGGTAATGCACCGGCAGAACAAAGGGAATCAGAGAAAAGGGTAGATCTAATAAGAATTATCTGATTTTCGCTGTAGGATATTCAATTTTCCTGAAAGTAGGGGAAGGAAATGAAGGCAGCAGTTTGGTATGGACGGGAAGATATTCGAATCATGGATCTTCCGGAACTGGTTGTAGGCAAGGATCAGGTAAAGATCAAGGTCCGATGGTGCGGAATCTGTGGCTCGGATGTTCACGAATACCACGAAGGACCGATGATTATTTCCAAGAAACCCCATCCTCTCACAGGAAAAAGTTCGCCAATTATCTTGGGCCATGAATTTTCTGGCGACGTGGTCGAGGTGGGTGAGGATGTTAAAAGAATTACGGTAGGCAACCGGGTTACTATTAACTGCCTCATTTATTGCGCAGAGTGCCTGTACTGCCGACTCGGGGAGTACAATATGTGCCTGAAACTGGCCACCGTAGGTCTAGCCTGGGATGGGGCCTTTGCCGAATTCGCGGTGGTGCCAGAATATACCGTCCTCAAGATTCCGGACGCCGTCACCTATGAAATGGCCTCTTTTGCCGAACCGTTGGCTGTTGCCGTGCGGGCAGTGAGGAGGAGCCGGTTAAAAGTAGGCGACACAGCAGTGGTAATCGGCGCCGGCCCCATCGGGCTCCTGGTCTTGCAAGCAGCCAAAGCCGCTGGCGCCAGCCGAGTTTTTGCTATTGAGCCCGTCCCATATCGAAGGGAATTGGCCAGGCAGTTGGGGGCCAATGAAGTCTTCGATCCCGTCCAGGGGGATATGGGGAAAGAAATCGCCGAACGGACTGAAGGGCTCAGAGCGAATATCGCCTTTGAGTGCGTTGGGAATCAGAGCGCTTTTGATACCGCCGTTCGAGTCACAGGCCGGAGAGCGATGATTGTTATGGTAGGTATGGCCTTAAAACCTATCGAGGTCCCCTTCTTCAGGTTGTGGGGGCATGAAAAAGAGATTACAACTTGCACAGGATATGTGGATGAATATCCAGCCGCTTTGGCCTTTCTGGCCGACCATAGAGTTCAGGTTGAACCCATGATCACGGAAAAGATCAGGCTCGAAGATTTTATTGAGAAAGGCCTTAAGGAGATGATCCGGAACCCGGAAAGACACATAAAGATCCTGGTAACTCCGGGAGGAGAGAAATGGCAAGATTGGCGATGTTTGATTTAACGGGGAAGGTTGCCATCATCACCGGCGGCTATCATGGGATAGGGCGGGGGATAGCCGAAGGACTTGCCGAAGCAGGGGCCGATGTTGTCATTTGTGCAAGAAATTTTGAGCGTTGCGTGGAAGCCTGCGCCGAGATCGAGAAAATGGGGGTGAAGACCCTTCCCGTTCGCTGTGACATCACGAAATCAGAAGAGGTGGAAATTCTTATTCGAAAAACTGCCGCCGAGATGGGCAGAATAAATATCTTAGTAAATAATGCCGGGGTAGGAGGGAGTGAAAAACCGATCTTAAAAATGTCCGATGAAGACTGGGATTACCCGGTAAATATCGATTTAAAGGGAGCTTTCCTTTGCGCCCGCGCAGCCGTACCAGAAATGATTAAGCAGGGAGAGGGGAAGATCATCAATGTGGCCTCGATAACGGCTATGATCGGAATGGCCAACATGTCGGCCTACTGTGCCAGTAAAGCCGGCTTGGTCCAGTTAACGAAAGTAATGGCGCTCGAATTTATCAAATATAACATCCAAGTAAATGCGCTTTGTCCCGGTTATTTTCTCACCCCCATGAACCAGAATTTTTTTGAGTCTGAAATCGGCCAGAAGGTTGTTCAAAAAACCATCCCGATGAACCGGCTGGGCAGGGTGGAGGAATTGCAGGGAACAGCCATCTACCTGGCTTCCCCGGCCACCAATTTCATGACCGGCTCCTGCCTGGTGATCGATGGCGGGCAGACCATTTGGTGAGGGATAGAAAATGTCTTATGAAACTATTATCTTAGACCGCAAAGAGGGAATAGAATATCTGACGATCAACCGGCCCAAAGTGTTTAATGCCATCAACAATCAAATGATTGAAGAGATGAAAAGGGCCATTGAGGAATTCCATCAGGACAAGTTAGTTGGAGTCGTCATCATAACCGGAACTGGCAAGGCCTTTCAAACCGGGGCTGATATTGAGGAATTAAGCCAAATGTCCCCCCTGGAAATCCTGCAGTGGAACCAGGGAGTGGTGGAGAACTTTGACGCCCTCGAGAAGATGAGGCAGCCTGTGATTGCGGCTATTAATGGTTATGCTCTGGGAGGAGGCTTGGAACTTGCCTTGGCCTGCACAATCCGGATTGCCGCCGACTCGGCCAAGATGGGATTGCCGGAAGTAAAGATTGGAATCCTTCCTGGCGCAGGGGGAACCCAGCGACTCCCCCGTCTTATCGGGAAAGGTTTGGCCGCGGAGATGATTCTAACGGGAGAGATGATTGACGCCAAAGAAGCATATCGCATTGGGTTAGTGAACCGGGTCGTTCCAGCCGAACAATTAATGGCCACTGCGGAAGAAATTGGCAGGAAAATCCTAAGGAATGCACCTATTGCGGTAGCTTTAGCTAAAGACGCCATTGAAGTAGGAAAAAATCTTCCCCTGGATGGAGCGATCCAATATGCCCAGAAGAATTGTATTACCTGTTTTTCTACGGAGGACATGAAAGAGGGAACGGCCGCTTTCCTGGAGAAAAGAAAACCCCAGTTTAAAGGACGATAGAAATGGCCATACAAGTCGTAATGCCCAAGGTCGGCCTTACCATGACGGAAGGGAAGGTCGTGGAGTGGAGAAAAAAAGAAGGGGAGAGGGTTGAAAAGGGAGAGATCCTTTTCGTTTTTGAAACCGAAAAGACCACCTTTGAAGTGGAAGCCCCCGAATCGGGCATTTTGAGTAAGATCTTGGTTCAAGTAGATGAGACTGTGACTGTGGGAGCTGTTGTCGGCCTGATTGCTCTAGCAGGTGAGGCAGTGGAAATTCCAAAGGAAAAACCAATGATAGTCCCCGGCGAAAAAGAAGAACGGCCGAGAGAGGTTCAAAAGCCCGCGGTGGAAAAGATTCGGGCAACGCCTTTGGTCAGAAGGATGGCCAAGGAAAAGGGTTTGGAATTAAAGAGAGTTCCCGGGTCTGGTATGGGAGGAAGGATCCGCCGGGCTGATGTAGAAAAATTTCTTATTAGCCAGCCTCCGACACCGGCTGTTTCAACCATTCCTGAACGGGCAGAAAAAGGAAAGTTGGTTAAATTGACGGGCATGCGCAGGATCATTGCCCAAAAGATGCTGGCCAGCAAAGTCGAGACGGCCCAGATCTACATGAGCAGTACCATCGATGCCACTCGGATATTAGAAGCCAGGGGGAGGCTTTTGCCGGTTATGGAAAAGAAGACAGGGGTTAGTCTGACCATCACCGATATCCTCATGAAGGTTACAACCGTCGCCTTATCCCTTCACCCGGTCATCAATACCCGTTGGACACCCGAGGGTATTCTCTGGCTGAATGACGTTCATATGGGAATGGCCATGGCCCTGCCTGAGGGACTTATTGTTCCCGTCATCTGGGATATTGGCAAAAAGTCACTTTCTGAGATCGCGAGCGAGAGGGCGGAATTGGTAGAAAAAGGGGAAAAAGGCAAACTGGTTCCCGACGACATGAAGGGAAGTACCTTTACATTTTCTTCAATGGGAATGTACGGGATAGAGGAATTTTGCGGAATTATCAATCAACCGGAGAGCGCTATCCTTGGGGTAGGGGCGATCATCGATAAACCCGTGGTTATAAACAAAGAAATCTTGGTTCGCCCCATTATGAAAGCAACTTTAAGCTATGACCATCGAGTGATCGATGGAGCCAAAGCTGCACAATTCATGAAGACTCTAAAAGAACTTATGGAAGATCCTATCTTAATTTTGGCCTGAGGAGAGGGGAAGAATGGGAGCGACACAAGTCGTCGTGATCGGCGGAGGAGTTGCTGGATACCCAGCGGCACTAAGGGCAGCCAGGTTGGGAGCGGAAGTTACCCTTGTCGAAAAAGACAAAATTGGGGGTGTTTGTCTCAATAAAGGTTGCATTCCTACAAAGGTATTCCTCCATACGGCATCAATCTTTAAGGATTTTAAGAGAGCGCCAATTTTCGGGATAAGTGCGCAGAATGTAGAGATAGATTTTAATGGTTTGATAACCCGAAAGAAAGCAGTGGTCGAACGATTAACAAAAGGGGTAGATAGTCTTTTAAAAAATAAAAAAGTGAAAGTGATTCATGGGACAGCCTCCTTTATCGATTCAAAGAAGGTAAAAATTCAAGAAACAGAAGAGGTATTATCCGGAGATAAATTTATTCTTGCGATGGGATCCACTCCCTCGCAACTTTCCATTCCAGGAAGCGAGAAAGTTCCCCTGCTAACGAGTGATGACCTTCTGGAAATTAAATCCCTTCCCCAAAGCCTGATAATCATCGGTGGAGGATACATCGGGGTTGAATTTGGTCAATTTTTCAAGCGCATGGGTACCAAGGTTGCAATCATAGAAATGATGGATCAACTTATACCCACTGAAGATCAAGAAATTAGCCAGGGATTGAGAAATGTCCTCGAAAAGGAAGGAATCAATATTTTCACCGAAGCCAGAGTTCAGAAAATAAAGGAAGAAGAATTGGAGAAAACAGTTGTCTTTTCGACTCCGACTGGAGAAAAAGAGCTAAAAAGTGAGATGATTGCTCAAACAGTTGGGAGGAAACCTTATACTGAAGGAATGGGGGTGGAGAAAATTGGGCTCGGAGTTGAAAAAGGAAGAATTGTCGTAAACGAAAAAATGGAAACAAACATTCCCCATATTTATGCAGCCGGGGATGTGATCGGAGGAATCATGCTTGCCCACGTGGCCATGGCTGAAGGGGAATGTGCAGCCCGTAATGCTTTAGGGATCCCTTCTTCTATTTCCAATTCAGCTGTTCCGCGGTGCATATATACTTCTCCTGAGGTGGCTTGTGTCGGCTTAACAGAGAAACAGGCCCTTAAAAAAGGAGAGGTGCAGGTTAGTCGTTTTCCCTTCCGTGCGGTGGGAAAGGCCACTTTAATGGAAGAGACGGAAGGGATGGTTAAGATCGTAGCAGGAAAGCAGTACGGAGAGATTCTAGGGATTCATATGATTGGACCGCATGTCACTGACCTAATTAGCGAAGCCGTTCTTGCTATCGAGATGGAAGTAACGGTTGAAGAGCTGGCACACATGATTCACCCCCATCCCACCCTTTCAGAAGGTGTTGGGGAAGCAGCCATGCTGTTAAGCGGCGGTGCCTTGCATCTTCCATGATGCATTCGTTGAGACTTTTTAAAGTCGTCCCATAGGAAAAAAATTTCCCCAAGTTGCCTCGTAATTTTCAATGGAATTTAAGGAGATAGAGAATGGATTTCGGATATACCAGGGAAGAAGAGGATTTCAGGGAAAGGCTTTGCAAGTTTTTGGATCAGGAACTAACCGAGGAGATCGCCCGCCAGAATTGGGAAGATAAAGGGGTCGGGCCGGAAGCGCGGGAATTCAGCAGAAAATTAGCGGCCAATGGGTTTTTAGGAATGAGCTGGCCGGAAGAATACGGGGGGCAGGGGTTATCGCCTACTTACGATTTCATCCTTTTGGATGAGTTAGGAAAACGGTGGGGGGCGCATGTTCCCTTAGATGTAGGCTATGCCATGGTGGGCCACACGATTTTGCGCCGCGGCAGCGAAGAGATGAAGAAGGAGTTCTTACCCAAGATTGTCCGAGGCGAGATTGAATTTTGCCTGGGTTATACAGAACCCAACGCTGGCTCGGACCTGGCCGCGATGAAGATGCGGGCGGTAGAGGAAGGGGATGTATACATCATCAACGGGCAGAAGACCTTCAACACCGAAGCCCATTATGCCGAGTATCACTGGCTGGCAGCCAGAACGGACTTTAATCCCAATATTCCCAAACATAGGGGGATAAGCCTTTTTATTGTTGATATGGACAGCCCGGGCATTACCGTTCGACCCTTGTGGACCATGTCCGGAGAAAGAACCAATGAGGTCTTTTACGAGGATGTACGGGTCCCTAAGAATAGGCTGGTAGGGGAAAAGAACAAGGGTTTTTATTACATGATGGAAGCCATCGATTCCGAACGGAACCATGTATTTACTCCCTGCCGCCTGATGCCGATCCTGAACGACCTCATCCGTTATGCCCAAGAAACGGAATTCAATGGGAAGTCCCTGGCTCTGGATCCCCGGGTTCAAGATCTGTTAGCCCAGGCGGCCATAGAGCTGGAAGTAGCCCAGGTATTTGCGGAGCATTCGCGATGGATGGAGAATAATGGAGTTCCCATGACCTATGAACCGGAGGTAACGAAAATCTTCGTTTCCGAGCTGGAACAGCGGTTAGTTAATGCCGGTATGCAGATTTTGGGCCTATACAGCCAGTTAGAAGAAGATTCCAAATGGGTCCCCATGAAAGGGAAGATCGAATGGTATTTTCTGCACTCCTTTATGACCACTATAGGAGCTGGCACCAGTGAGGTTGGTAGAAATGTCATCGCGCAGCGGGGTTTAGGTCTGCCTCGGGCTTAGTTGCTGGATAGATTTTTGTTTATATTTTTTTGGGAAGGAATAAACCATGGATTTCAGATTTAGCGATGAACAAAAGATGCTGCGAGAAAGCGCTCGTAGTTTCTTAGAAACGCAATGCCCCAAGACATTCGTGAGGGAAATGGAAAAGGACGAAAAAGGATACACCCCTGAGTTGTGGCGTAAAATGGCCGACTTAGGATGGATGGGGATTATTTTTCCAGAGAGTTATGGGGGTATCGGGGGAGATTTCCTGGATTTGCTGATTTTATTGGAAGAAATGGGGAGGGCCTGTTTGCCTGGTCCATTTTTCTCCACAGTGGTGCTGGGTGGGCTTACAATTCTGGATGCGGGAAACCAGTCACAGAAAGAAGAATTTCTGAAAAGGATCGCTAAAGGAGAAATGATTTTGACCTTAGCACTTACAGAACCGGCAAACACCCAGTACGATCCAACGCTAATCACGGTCAAAGCCCGACCAGAGAAAAGTCATTATTTGATAAATGGCACCAAGCTTTTTGTTCCTGATGCCCACGTGGCCGACAACCTGATTTGTGTTGCCCGGACAAAAGGGGAATTCAATTCAAAAAGTGGCATTACGCTTTTCCTCGTAGATGCCAAAAGTCCGGAAATCAAATGGGAGCTGCTAAAAACTGTTGCCAGGGATAAGCAGTGTGAAGTTATTTTTCAAAAAGTCAAAGTTCCGCAGGAAAACATTCTCGGCAGATTGGATGAAGGGGGAGCACAAATTGAGAAGATCCTGCAAAAGGCGGCGCTGGCAAAATGCGCCGGAATGATCGGGGGGGCACAGTTTGTTCTCGATATGTGTGTGAGCTATGCCAAAGAGAGAGAACAATTCGGCCGGCCCATCGGTACATTCCAGGCCGTGCAACATCATTGTGCCAACATGCTCATAGACCTGGAAGGGGGAAGATATATCACTTATAAAGCGGGTTGGATGGTGAGTAAAGAAATTGCCTGCACGATGCAAGTAGCTGCCGCCAAGGCTTGGATGAGTGAAGCCTACAAGCGAGTTGTCAGCCTGGGGCATCAGATCATGGCGGGCACGGGCTACATGGAAGAGCATGATATGCCTCTGTACTCCCGGCGCGCCAAAGCTGCCGAGTTTGCCTTTGGGGATGCGAATTACCATAAAAAGCTTGTGGCCAAAGAGATTGGCCTTTGATGGTGAATCGCCATTTTGGGCTGGAACGTTTAAGAGGAGAAAATTATGAAAACCACAGTGAATGAAAGACTTGGAAAGTTTGTGCATGGCCTCTCGCTGAAGAAACTCCCCAAAGAGGTCATAGAAAAGGCCAAGACCTGTATGGTCAACGGCATTGGCATCGGCATTTCCTGCCACAGCATGGAATTTGCGAAGATCGCCCGGGAGGCCATCAAGGCCGAAGAAAAAGGAATTGCTCCCAAGAAAGCAGCCACGATTTTCTGTGATGGCGCCAAGGTCTCGGTCATGGGCGCGGCTTTTGCCAATGCCGCCCTCTTTCACGGCCGGGCGCAGGAGGACACTCTGGGAAGTTCGCATACCGGAACGGTGATTACTCCAGCGGCCTTGGCGATTGCTGAGAGGGAAGGGCGCACGGGCAAAGAAGTGCTTGAGGCCCTCGTGGCCGGCTATGAAGTCGTGGGGGCTTTCGACCGGGAAGTTTCAGCCTATACGACCCCCCGGGGGTTCCGGGCCAGCCCGTGCTTTGGCATCTTTGGCA
>JAHJQK010000132.1 GCA_018819135.1 Pseudomonadota bacterium
GCAGCTTAAAGGGATGCTTCGAAACTCGGTTCGGAAGCTGCGAAGATCCCAAAATTTACTCTGGTCATGCATTTATGCCTCAGACTTACCTTGGACTCGGAACTAGATAGATCGTTCCATTACTTATGCGAAATTCAATAAGTAGGAAACTCACGCTAGGGAACGCGAGAAACCAGCGATTGACAGGGTGACAGCAGACCTTGAACTCCAAAAGCTTTGATGGTTTTTTCCATATGACTGCAAACAATAGTGGGATTAGCTTAGCATAACGCGAAAGGGGCCTGAATGAGCACCATCAAAAGAATCCAATACTTTTTTGGGGTAACACTGTTAAACTTCGTTCTTTTTGGAATCGTGCCTAACCTAATCTCAGATCATTTCAGACAGAACCTCCCTATAGGTGTGGTTTTCGTCGCTGTAATGGCGGTCTCGTATTTTATCCTGAGGTTGGTAATCAATTACTTTGAAAACCGATCCAGGGTTCAACTCACTCTGGTGCAAAAGGAAAATCCTTCTCCTCGAAGAGGTTTGATCGTTTTAATGAGCCCAGGCCCTCGCACCACAGCGGCAGAAAACGCCGTAAAAGCGCATCTTTCCAATCTCGAGCATTGCTGGGTCATTCACGGCCCAGACCGACCTGGGCAGAAGCCGACTTCGAGGGAGAACGCTGAAGTCCTTGCGCAGAAAATTAAGAGCATAAAGAATCCTGTCGCTTTTTATTTCAAGGGGCTAGCGGACGAAGACAACCCGCAAGAAATCTATTACCTCGTTCGGTCGGTTTATGAAGAAGCAAAGGCTTTTAACCTCTCGGAGGAAGATGTAATTGCTGATTATACGGGGGGAACTAAGTCGATGACTGCCGGAATGGTTCTCGCCTGCAGCGTATCGGAACAGCGCGATGCGGAATACATGAAACCCGTTAAGACAACTCCTTCTGGAGTGGCCGAGCCCGGAACAGAGGCTGTCCCTGTCTTGGTGGATCTAAAATTCGGGAGCCAAGTTCAGTGAACGAGGAAAAATTGTTGGACCTTAAATTACTCTACGGCGAAACGGCGAAACTAGATGAGCTGCCGGGGTACATAGAAAAGTCCCAAGAGCTTGCTGGTGAGGGGAACGATGTTGTCTTAACTGGAAAAGCTCCAGTTTGGCTTTATCTTAAGGTCGCTCATGCTCTTCATGGCAGGGCAAGGAAGTTAATTTATCGTTCACCGGTAACTGGGGATATTGTTATTTTCGACCACAACCCCTTCTGAGAAGATGGAAACCTGAGAATCCGAACCTTGATGAATAAAGGATTGTTTGCCAGGAGGTGAAGGGTGAAAGGTGTAAGGTGTGAGGGGAAAAAGAGAGAAAGATGAAAAGGGATAAAATAAAGAGTTTTGAGGAATTGGAGGTTTATCAAAAGTTATTTCAGCTTCACCTGGAAATAAACCAGGTATTATTGGAGTTTTTCACGGCTCGACCTTTATGAGGTGGGCAGATTGGACGACATTCTGCTGGAGCAGATGAAAACCCGATTATCCAGGGAAGTTAATGAAGAAGACAGCGTTAGGATCTATGCGCTATGTGCGAAGTGCACAAAGGCAGCAATGGTGCTTGGAAGAGGAGAAATATCCAAAGAAAACGAGAATCCTTTTATATTATAAGGCCTTAATCGAAGGAAGCAATCTCCTCCGAAAAAGGGGTAGGTTACAGGAAATAGGCTAATCGCTTGACATTGCCCAATAATTTGTTCTTTGACAACTGAAAATGAATAGATTGGAGAACAGGGGAAAATGCGAAAAGAGGAGGGTTACAGAAAATACATCTGCAAATTGCTAAATTCTAATGGGAAAAAAGGAGCGCATTGAGAATCCGAACCTTGATGAATAAAGGATTGCGACTCTCTTGTTATTGCCTCGATTTGTTCTTTAATGAATTGAGAATCCGAACCTTGATGAATAAAGGATTGCGACATCATCTGTCAAGCGCCAGTAGATAACGCTTCCAATACTTGAGAATCCGAACCTTGATGAATAAAGGATTGCGACCTCGTGGATTGTCCCCCTCCAAATTGTCCTGAAGATTGAGAATCCGAACCTTGATGAATAAAGGATTGCGACAGATAAATCGAACTTGCCCGGGCCAGCCGCTGAGTTTGAGAATCCGAACCTTGATGAATAAAGGATTGCGACCTATTCCCCTCAAGGGTTCAATTCCATCTAATTCAGTTTGAGAATCCGAACCTTGATGAATAAAGGATTGCGACTCTCTGATCTGTATATTCTTGGAGGGTTCTTATCAAGCTTGGAAATCACACCTTGATGAATAAAGGATTGCGACCAATAAGCTTTCATTTGCAGTAGATGAGAATTATTAACTTGGAAATCACACCTTGATGAATAAAGGATTGCGACGTTCCAAAGTACCCAAGGCCCCAGCTGAATAATTCTCTCTTGGAAATCACACCTTGATGAATAAAGGATTGCGACTGTCCTTTGCCGTCCTGGTAAGGGCGCCCATCAGTTTGTGAGAATCCAAACCTTGATGAATAAAGGATTGCGACATCGTTTCAATGCATACCGGTTTTTTCCAAAAGTAGTCCTGAGAATCCAAACCTTGATGAATAAAGGATTGCGACCAAATCATGAACGTCCATAATGAATTAAATCCTATCATTGAGAATCCGAACCTTGATGAATAAAGGATTGCGACTATTATCAGTCGGGCCGTTCGCATCAGAGTTAAAATCTGAGAATCCAAACCTTGATGAATAAAGGATTGGTTAGGAACGATAAACGATGAACAAGGAACGATGAACAAGCGGGGGAGGGGGGTTGTCTTTAAAGTTCATGGTTCAAAGTTCATTGTCCATCGTAATTGGCTGGCCTTGATGAATAAAGGATTGGTTTGAAAAGAAAGGTGATAGGTGATGGGTAATAAGTGGATTCAGGGTCACCCATTAAAAAGATAAGGACCAAATCTTTATTCTTTACAATTGGTAAATTTCTTAGAGAAAAATAACACCTTTCTCAAAATCGCGTAGAATGAGGCTCCGGGGTCGCATCTTCAACTGTCAATTTTCGATGAAATAATATAAACAAGTCTGGCGCAGATTTTCCGATTTTCATACCATCGCAAAAATAATTACCCATCACCTATTTGACCCATTCGGCGGCCCCAATCCATAGCCTCCAGGCGGGGGAGTCGAAGGGTTGATTTACCCGGTCCTATTTTGCTGTTTTTTTGCTTGAGTTTTTTAAAATAACGGTTTAAAATACTCAAAATGAAATATATCCCCCGACAGATCGAATCAGAACTCCTGTTAGCTTCCAAACATTTTTCAGGGCTGATTCTCACAGGTCCCCGACGAGCAGGGAAAACCACCCTCCTCAAAAAGCTCTTTCC
This sequence comes from Pseudomonadota bacterium, assembly GCA_018819135.1. Classification (GTDB taxonomy): domain Bacteria; phylum Desulfobacterota; class SM23-61; order SM23-61; family SM23-61; genus JAHJQK01. The sequence continues at coordinate 3,388 of JAHJQK010000132.1, forward strand.
CAAAGCCCAGTATTATTTGCTGGAGGATCCGGATATCATTGCACGCCTCCGGGCAGACCCCCGTTCCTTTATTGAGGAAATTCGCCCCCCTGCAATGCTGGATGAAATTCAGAATGTTCCAGAAATCCTCAGCTATGTAAGAACTCAGATTGACCGATTCCCAAATAAGAAGGGCCAATGGTTGCTCACAGGCTCCCAGGAGTCTTCCCTCATGAAAGGGGCCACTGAATCGATGGCAGGCCGAGCCGCCGTGTTTCATCTGTTGCCATTTTCTGTTTTGGAGGCCCCTAAGGTTTCTCTCTTAAACGGTGGATTCCCAGAAGTCCTCGCTCATCCTTCGGTCTCTCAGACCTGGTTTCGGTCATACATCCAGACCTATTTGGAGAGAGATGTTCGAGCAATCAGCTCCATACGAGATCTGGCAACATTTCGCCGTTTTTTATCACTTTTAGCGAGCCGCTGTGGGCAAATCCTGAATCGCACAGATTTAGCGGCTCCTCTCGGGGTGACTGTGCCAACGATTTCCGAATGGTTAAACATTCTTGAAATTACCTCTCAAATCATTCTCGTGCCCCCATTCTACGAAAATTTTGGCAAACGGCTTATCAAATCGCCAAAACTCTATTTTTATGATTCAGGTCTTGTTTGCCACTTGCTGGGAATCGAGTCTGAAATTATGTTGAACCGCTCCACGTTTCTGGGAGCTATTTTTGAAGGGTTCGTTGCATCAGAAATCATCAAACTACAAATGAATTCGGGCAGATCAAGACAACTCTATTATTTTCGAGATCAGCAGGGCCTTGAGGTAGATTTTTTGGTTCCCGCGGGAGACCGTAAACTCATCCTCCTTGAAGCCAAAGCCTCCCGGACCGTTTGGCCTGAGATAGCGGAGTCTCTCAGCCGTCTGTCAAAAGTGGTATCCAATTATGATGTCGATAGATTTCTTATCTATCGACCTTCGAAGGGAAAAGAGTCTATCTCGGCGCTTCGCCCTGGCACAAAGGCATTATCATTAGAAAAGCTGTTATCTGTCCTTTCATAAAAGATTCATCATAAAGGAAGGGGTGAAGAAAAGAGCTCCGGGGTCGCATCTTCATATGTCATTAATTCGTTCTTGGTGATCTGGGTTTTGATGTCCTGGATGGGGCTCAAATTTTTATTCTTTACAATTGGCAAATTTCTTGGAGAAAAATAACACCTTTCTCAAAATCGCATAGCGCCTGCCTGCGGCAGACAGTTAGAATGGAAACCTTGATGAATAAAGGATTGCGTGAAGAACGATAAACTATGAACAATGAACGATGAACAAGGAACGATGAACGATGGGCAATGGACGATGAACTATGAACGATAAGCCAAGAACGATGAACAAAGGCGGTAGAAGATCATTATTTCGATTTAGGGAATGGCCGGTTTATCAGGCGGCCAAATCTTTTAGGAAAAAGATCAGGGAATTAACAAGGGGGTTACCAGATACGGAAAGGTTTCTTTTAAAGGATCAAGCTTCTCGGGCTGCAGATTCTATTTGTTTGAATATAGCGGAGGGCTCGAATAAGTTGTCGGACGTCGAGTTCAGCAGGTATTTGAACAACGCTGAGGCATCTTTGGAAGAGGTGGTTAGTTGTTTGGACTTACTATTGGACGATGGTCGTATTAAAAGGGATGTGTTTGAGGCATATATTAGGGAGGCTGAAGATTTAGGAGCGCAACTGATTGCTTTTGGGAAAAAGGTGCGCCGTGAGGGGACCCGGCTTTAATGTTCATCGTTCATGGTCCATTGTTTATTGTTATCGGATGGCGTCAGGGGCTCATTGCCTCCACTTCCCCTATGTCCCTGAAGTGCTTTTTATCAAAAGTATAGATGGTCTTCACATTCTTGTTTTTGGCAAACGCAATGATCCACGCATCAATAAAGTCAATATTTTTGCTTCCGTAGAGTTTCAAGGTCGCCGCAATAATTGATTTGTCCTGGATTTCAGCACCTGGGGTGTTCAAGATGGCTTCAATTAAATTGATAATTTCTTCTGGGGTCATCCTGTAAAAGCTACCAACACCCACCCAAGCTCCTCCCCCGCGGTTGATTTGATAAATTATAAATGTTATGATTGTTTCTGTCGGGTTAAGGTTGTTCCACCCGCCTTATTCCTCGCTCGGGAAAAGGCTAGAAATGAGCAGGCATGGAGATCGGGAAAGTCGTCGCCTTCTTTGAGCAAAAGAAAATCCTTTGTGCAGTTTGCCTCGAAGTCAAAGAAAATAAATATTATCTCCTCAGCGAAGAGAACCGGGAAGTTACTCTTAGCGCCAACCGCATCGCTCACGTATCTTCCAACTATCTAAAAGCCAGTCTTCCCCGCGATACTTTGGTTGAACAATTAAAAATTATTGTGGAACGTCAAAAAGCCCTGATGGCCTCATTGGCGATCAAAGAACTTTGGGAGTTGGTCAACGACGAGGGAAGGGGGTTTCGTTTAGGCGAACTGACCGAACTGGTTTTCAATCCTCCCTGTTCAGGCGACCAGGAAATGGCCCTCTTCCGGGCGCTGGCGGATGACCGGCTTTACTTCAAGCAAAAGGGAGAACTTTACGAAGCCCGTGAACCGGAAAAAGTGGAACAAATTTTACTCCAGTACGAGCGGGAAGCTGAGTTAGAGCGGGAGAATCAGGAAGCCAGCACATGGCTGGCTGGGGTATGGGCGGGAGAAATGAATTCTCCTCCAGCGAATAAGGCGGCCATCGTAGGCCTTTTAAAAGAGATGGCCCTCTTCGGGTCGGAGGCCCCGGAATACGCCAAAGGAAAAACTCTGTTGCAAAAGGCCGGGATTTCTTCGCCGGGAGCTCCTTTTGAACTCTTAGTGAAGATGAAGGAATGGGAGGAGGATGAAAACCTTTTCCTGCACCGTTATCAGATTTCCAAAGAATTTCCGAAGAATGTTCTCGAAGAAACGGAAAAAGTCCTTTCCCAGACCGCCAAAGGTTTTCCTGCTCACCCCCAGGACCGTGATTTAACGTTTTTACATCCCCTGACCATCGACAGCGAATACACCCGGGACATCGATGATGCTTTGAGCCTGGAGCAGGTAGGGGGGAATTATCAGGTAGGTATCCATATTACGGATGTGGCTACCTTCCTCAATGGCCACCGAGAAATATTTCAGGAAGCCATGTCCCGGGCCATTTCGATCTATCTTCCCGATCAACGCATTCCCATGATTCCTCCGGCGCTTTCCGAAAGTACCTGTAGCTTAATTGTCGGCGAGCAACGGCGGGCGCTCAGCTTTTTGGTGCGGATCGACGAAGAAGGAAAGGTGCAGGATTATCAAATCCTCTCCAGTGTTATCCAAGTGGAAAAAAGGCTTTCGTACGACGTCGCTGACCAGCTTTTGGAAGAAGAGGAAGAAGAATTAATCATACTGCAGCGGATCACCCAGAAGCTTTTTCAACGGCGTATGGGTTCGGGGGCGTTTTTTATTCCTCGACCCGAGCGGGTGATTCGAGTAAACCGGGAAAAAGAAATCTCCATTTACCGGCGCGACCGGGAAAGCCCTGCCCAGAAAATCGTCTCCGAGCTTATGATTTTAGCCAATTACTTAGCGGCGCTGTTTCTTAAAGAGAAAGGGATTCCGGCCATTTACCGGAGCCAGACCGAACCCAGGGACAAGATTCCCCCGATCGACAAATTTGATCCTCTCCAAGCCTATCGCCTGCGCCGGATCATGAACCGGGTGGAAGTGAGTACCCGGCCTTCGCGCCATGCTGGCCTTGGAGCGGAAGTATACCTCACCTTAACCTCACCCATTCGCCGCTTTTATGATCTTCTGATCGAACAACAAATCCTGGGAGCATTACGGGGAGAACTGGTTTTCAGCGGAGAACAACTGGAAAAAATCATTACCGAAGTTGGGCCGGCGATCTCCAAAGTGGGGTTGGTGGAAGAACTTACGGAACAATATTGGATCTTGCGCTATTTAGAAAAGCGGATCGGTTCGACCACCACGGCGGTTGTCCTCGACCAGTTCCCCAACCGGTACCTTGTGCATTTGAACGAATATCTTTTAGAGATAAATATGGCTGTAACTTCCGGGCGCGATTTTGTACCGGGAGATCAGATTTTAGTTCGGATAGAAAAAGCCAATGCCCGGTCGGGCATTCTTAAAATTGCTCCCGTCTAAAAATATTGGGTTCAAAGGAACTTACTTTTCCCCTAGCGTCCTGGAACCCCTGAATCCTGGCGTTATACAGAAGCCTTCAGCAACTCCTGTTTTTGTTGAAAGAGTTTTTCTCCCAAACTGACATGATAGATGTGAGGGTTCTGCAGGCGTTTGTGTTCTGGCCGGAGATATTTAAGGTTTTGTAAGGTGTGGCCCTGAATTTCCGGCAAAGATGGGCGGCGATAAACCAGCTTTCCCGCTTTGATGATCGGGATGAGAATTTCCTCTCTCTTAAAATGGCTGGGGTAAGTTTTGCTGATATGAGAAAGCAGGGGATGAAAAGCCTTAACCGGTCCTTCTTCGGGAAAAGTTTCCTCTTGTAAAACGATCACGTCCCCGCGCATAAATTTCCTTTCATCGTAAAAGCGCACTACTTTTTTTATTCCTGGGTTGGTGGTTTTTTCCGGGTCATCGGAAACCTTCAGCTTGGGGCGCATATATCCATCTTCGAAAATAGCCGATAGCTTATAAACCCCCCCCAGAGCCGGACACGAATAAGAAGTTACGAGACGGGTTCCTACGCCCCAGATATCAATCTCCGCCCCCTGTTTCTTGATGGATTCGATCAGCCACTCGTCGAGATCGCTTGAACCCAGAATACGCGCCCGCTCAAATCCTGCTTCGTCAAGCATCTTGCGTGCTTCCCGGCTTAAAAACGTCAGATCGCCGCTGTCCAGACGGATTCCCGCAAGATCTCCTTGTTTTCTTTTCCGAAGCTCTTTGCCGACCTCGAGGGCATTGGGAATCCCGCTGCGGAGAGTATCATAGGTGTCAACCAGGAGGAGGCAGTTCTTGGGGTAGATTTTCCCGTAGGCCTGGAAGGATTCCAACTCAGAAGAGAAGGACTCCACCCAACTATGAGCCAAAGTGCCCCGAACCGGGATGCCAAAAGTTCTCCCCGCCATCAAGTTCGAAGTGGCCCGGGCTCCGCCGATGAATGAGGCCCGGGCGGCACTCAATCCTCCGTCTGGACCATGAGCCCGGCGAACTCCAAATTCAACGACCGGATCATCACCGGCGGCGATACAGATGCGAGCGGCCTTGGTAGCGATCAGGGTCTGAAAGTTGAGGATATTCAAGAGGGCGGTTTCGATAAGTTGGGCTTCCGGTAAGGGAGCGGTAACTCGAACAATGGGTTCTTGGGGAAAGACCAGAGTCCCTTCGGGGACGGCGTAAAGGTCCCCTGTAAAACGGAGTTCGCGAAAATAATCTAAAACTTCCGGTGGGAAAAGCTCCAAGCTTTTCAGATAATCGATGTCTTCCGGATCAAAGTGAATGTTTTGGATATAATCAATCAACTGTTCCAGACCAGCGGCGACACAAAAACCACCTTCTTCGGGAATTTTACGGAAGAAATAATCGAAGTTGGCTTTTTCTTTGGTTTTGCCCAGAAGAAAATATCCTCCCACCATGGTCAATTGGTAGAGATCCGTCAATAGAGTCATGTTAGCCATTGTTTCCTCATCAATTCTTTTTGGTGTCTTTAAATTTAAATCCCCTTTCGCCCCCTTTTCGCCAAGGGGGGTGGGGGGATTTCAAATGTAATTTTCCATCAGGCGGTAAATCTCTCTTTCGGTTTCCTCGGTGAGCAAAACTCCTTCTTGTTTCTTGGAATGCCGAACTTCATCGATCATTCGCTCCATCCGCCGCCGGAGGGACAGGTCTTGCAAGTCATCGAGACTCCTATAATAACCCAGCCTCCGCCCCACCCGGTAGAGAAGGCGCTCCTCTGCGGGGAAAGACAGATAGCGGGCGATGATCGCAATCATTTTTTCCCGCTCTTCGGGGAGCTTGCCCTGAATTTCTTCCAGCAGGTTTAGGATGTGGTCGCTGACCACCGTACTGTGGATACCATCGAGGGTTTCGATGAAAAGTTTGATTTCCGCGACGACTTGGTCGTCCGAGAGTCGGATAAATTCACCATCCTCGACTTTGCGATACAGGGGCATATCGTGGCGAACGTATAGGGTTCGTAAGCGGATAAAATCAGGATTGATCTGATTCAAAACCCTGGCTGTTTCCACGGCGTGTTCCCGCCACCATTGAATTCCCCCCAGACCCGGCATGACATATTCGGACAGGGAAATACCCGCTTCCACCACATTTCTTCCGGCTTGCACTTGTTCTTTCGCCGTGACCCCTTTCTTCATGTATTGCAGGAGGGGATCATAACCGGTCTCCATCCCGATATGGATGCGGGTGAGGCCGGCCGCACGGAGTTCCTGCAGTTCGGATACGGATTTTTTGGCCAGGGTCCGGGCCCGGGCGTAACTGGTAATGCGCTGGATGAAGGGGAATTTTTCTTTCAGGTAATTGAGTATTTCCACCAAGTCGGCAGTCCTGACCATGAGGGAGTTGGCATCTTGGAGAAAGACTTGAGTCCCTCCGAAATACAACCATCCGATAACGCTCTGGAAAGCATGGCTATAACGGGCGGGTCGATTGGAGAGGGTGCGCAGAAGATCCTGGTTAATCTCTCCAGCATAACCCAGGCTCCAGGATAGCTGTTGAATTTCATCGGTAATCGCCTTGACGCCATCGATGTCTTTCTTGATTTCTTCGACCGACCGGAAGGAAAATGGCTCTCCTTTATAAGTATGGCAAAATTCACACTTATTCCACGGACAATTACGGGTCACCCGGATTAAAAGGCTTTGAGCCTCGCTGGGCGGGCGAATCGGCCCCAGTTCGAAATAATCGTTATCATCGTTCATGCTAGTCCTCTTAAAATAAACTATCATGAATTTGTCCATTTATCAATGTTCATACGCCTTTTCCCTGTGCTGGTTTCTTCTCCCCCCTTTACTTTAAAAAATCTCTATTCGTGGTTCGGGGTTCAGGGCGAGGGGTTCTTCTCCCTTGACTTCTCCCCCAAATACCTTTATAAACATCTGGGCAGGTAAAGATTGCCGAGACTTAAATCAAAAAGTAATCTCGCAAAATATCATGGGTGAAGAAAATTTCTATCCCAAATTACGCCAGGTCGATGTCTTTCCGGCCGAATTTTCCGGGCAAAAGGTAATCTGCCTGCGCGATCCCCTCAACCTTTCGGGCAAGATCCTTTTCTTTCCCTATCCTGCTTTTTTTATTGTCAGTTTATTTGATGGCCATCATTCCTTTGCGGATATTCAAGTAGAATTCATGCGGCGGTTTGGGGAGCTTCTTTACCGGGAAAAAATTCAGGAACTTGCCAACCAGTTGGAAGAGCATTTTCTCCTTGACAACGAACGATTCCGCCAATTACAGGGGGAGATGATCGAAGCGTTTAGAAATGCTCCGGCGAGACCGATGGCTTTAATCGGGGAAGCCTACGAGGCAGAGCCGGATTACGTAAAGAAAATGGTCGAATCTTATTTTACACCACCAGAAGGACCGGGGTTGCCCATGGTTGGCCAAAAATCTGGCGACTTGCTTGGGGCCATCGCCCCCCACATTGATTATCGGAGGGGAGGGAATTGTTATGCCTGGGCTCACAAGATAATGCAGGAATCTTCCCCTATCGATCTCTTCATTATCCTGGGTACAGCCCATGCCCCCACGCCGAGACCCTTTGTCCTCACCCGGAAAGATTTTCAAACGCCATGGGGACCCGCAGAAACCGATCGGGCTTTCCTGGCCGAGATCGAGGCCGATTGTCCTTTTGACTTATACGAAGACGAATTCGTGCATAAAGCTGAGCATTCCATCGAACTACAACTCATTTTCCTCCGGGCTCTGTGGCAGCGGCAAGATCTTTTTCAGATTGTCCCTGTGCTTTGCGGTTCCTTGCATGAGGCCATCCTCAAGAATAAAAGTCCAATGGAGTTGCCCGGGGTAAGCCGTTTCATTGCCGCCTTGCAAATGGCTATGACCAAGAGTCAAAAAAGGATCTGTTTGCTGGCCAGTGCGGATCTGGCCCATGTGGGCCTGCGTTTCGGGGATACAGAGGCACCCAATCGTTTTTCTCTACAATCCCTGGCTGATGAAGATCGGAATTTGCTCGGATTTGCCGAAAGAGTCGATGCCGAAGGGTTTTACGGAAGCATTCAGCGGGAGAAGGACCGACGCCGCATCTGTGGCCTTCCTTCGATCTACACCCTTCTCCACCTAATTGGTAACCGGGTCCGCGAAGGGAAGCTTCTGAATTATGGCCAATCCTTGGATGCGGGCAGTCAGTCAGCGGTCACTTTTGCCAGTTTAGCCTTTTTTCGTTGATATATTGTCACCACAGAGCGCGCAGAGAACGCCGAGGAAGAAGTTCTTAGGAGAAATAGTAGCGACCAAACAATCCAGGCCTTTAAAGCTAATGAATTCCATAAGAATAAAATTTTCGCTCGCACCATTTCCTATCTTCCGTGGAGAGGGGATGAATGTTAGAGCGGAAAGGAGGGAAGGGGAATGGAGAAAAAAAAATTTCTGAATACAAAAATGACTATCATTACGGGGGCCTTAATTTTGAGCCTATTTGCCGGCGGGTCAATTCTTGTTAAGGAGTCACCCCAAGCTTTTGGAGGAGGGTTCATACCCCAGACGGCCCAGCAGGGGGGGCGGTACCAGATTGCCGGGTGTGATGGCAATTCTGCCTGGGTGATCGATACGGCCATGGGAGATGTTTATAGGATCTATTCCAACGGGAAATGGAAAGAGGTTGGCAGTATCATGGATGAAAAGAAAAGGATAAGAAAATAGTTGAAGGATTTAAAATTTTTGTAGGACACGGATGAACGCAGATTATCAGGATTCTAAAAAAATAATGCAAACAACGCCAAATCCCCCTTCATCCCCCTTTTTCAAAGGGGGAAACTCTAATCTCCTCCCTTTATGAAAGGGAGGGTGGGAGGGATTTTAAAATGGCTAAACAATTACAAAGAAGAGAATAAAAACGGAGGTGAAAAATGGAAGAGAGCGTAACTAAAATTAGTGAAGAAGAATTTATTTTCAGGGCGATCAGGCGGTTGCGCAAACCACCCTACCTCGGGATCCACAGCGTTTACAGCGGTTTCAATCAGGCTTTCAAAGAACATTTTGGGAAGAATCCGGTGGAAGTTACCAAGAAGATGGCCGAGGAAGGCAAGATCGTCACCCGGCCTGTGCGGGGTGGGGTGATGTTATACGTTCCAGAGGAAGCCCCCAAGGGGAAAGAGAGCGCTCTTAAGAAAATATTAAGCCCCGAGGAGGATTCTTAGCCGTTTTTGGTTGACTTTTATCATTAAAATCATTGAGGGTATTGGGCCATTTCCCTTATTCCATAAGCTTAAATGGTAATTTTCCCGTTTTCTGTACGTTTTCTCTGGTGAAAAAAATTATTTTCCATTCTTTATAAAGGACGGAGGGTATGAAACTCAAAGGAAAAGTTGCCATTGTTACCGGGGCAAGCAAAGGTATCGGCAAAGGGATTGCTGTCCGGTATGCCCAGGAAGGGGCGGCTGTGGTCCTGGCCAGCAGGTCGATGGACTTGCTTTCTTCCATCGCTGGACAGATCAATCAAGAAGGCGGAAAAGCCCTGGCTCTGGAAGTGGATGTTAGCGATTACAAAAGCGTTGAGAAAATGCTTGACCAATCCGTTGGCCATTTTGGCCGGCTGGATATCATGGTTAACAACGCCGGAATTTCCATGGCCCTCCCCTCTGAAGAACTACCTCCGGATGATTGGCAGCGCACCCTGGGAACTGATTTATCGGGCGTTTTCTATGGATGCCAGTGCGCTGCCCGGAAGATGATTCCCCAAGGGAGGAGGCTGCATCATTAACATTACGTCAACCTACGGGATGGTGGCTGCCCCGGCGAGGGCTGCTTACTGTTCCAGCAAGGCTGCAGCTAATATGCTGACCAAGGTTTTGGCCATTGAATGAGCCGAAAAGAGCATCCGGGTTAATGCTCTATCGGGATGAGTTTTTTTCTGTCGGTATAAAAAGGGGGCGGGAAGTTTAACCGCCCCCTTTTTTATGCTACGGTCAGCCAATCAATAATTTGGGAAGCCAGAGAATGATGTCAGGAAAGATCATGCACAGGACTAATCCGATTGCCTGTAAAATCATGAAAGGAATAATCGATTTATAAATATCTACCATAACCACCCCTTTCGGGGCGATGGCTTGCAGATAAAAGAGGTTAAACCCAAAAGGAGGGGTGATGAACCCCATCTCCATATTAATGACAAAGAGCACGCCGAACCAGACCGGGTCGAATCCCAAGGAAATGACGATGGGGAAGAATATGGGGGTGGTGATCATGATGATCCCGGTGGGATCTAAGAAACAGCCCATGAAAACCCAGATGATCTGCATGCCCACCACCATTCCCCAGGGGCCGCCGGGAAGATGAGATAATAATTGTCTAGTTAAATCGTGAGCGCCAATCGCCGTGTATAGGGCGGTGAAGACGGATGCGCCAAAAATAATCCACATGACCATACAACTGAGCCGGAGGGTGGTGCGCAGAGAATCCCGGAGTGTTTTCAAATCGAGTTGGCGGTAAATTGCGGCACAGGCGATGCTGCCTACGGCCCCCAAAGCGGCGGCCTCGCTTGGCGTCGCGGCCCCCATAAAGATGCTTCCGAGGATGCCTACGATGAGAACAATCGGCAGAATAACCGCTTTTAGGGCAATGAACTTTTCGCTCCAGGTGGCCCGTTCTTCAGGGGGGAGAGCTGGCCCCCATTCTTTCTTCAGCCAACAAGCGATAAAGATATAGGAACAAAACAGGATACTCAAGAGGATGCCCGGCATGATCCCACCAGCATAGAGCCTGCCAATGGAAGTATTTGTATAGAGGCCAAGAATAATCATAAGAACACTGGGGGGAATCAGGACCCCTAAGGCCCCGCCCGCAGCAATACATCCAATTCCGATCTGTTTATTGTAATTGTGCTTCAACATGGAAGGAAGAGCCACTAACCCCATTGAAACTGTGGCCGCCCCGCTGATGCCTACCAAGGCTGCGAAGATCGTACAAATTACCACCGTCCCAATGGCCAGACCTCCCCTGATGGGTCCCATCCATTTGTACATCATCGTATAAAGGTCCCGGGCCAACCCGGATCGTTCTAACATACAGCCCATGAAAATAAACATGGGAATGGCGAGGAGCACAAAGCTATTGGCGCCGGTGAAAGTTCGGGTAGCCACCATGTGGAGGGCCTGGGGGCCCCAAAGAAAATAGGTGGCAATGACGGCGACTCCTCCCAAACCGAAAACGACGGGAAGCCCCATTGCCAGGACAAGGAGGAAAAGGCCAAACACTAAAATGGTCAGATATTCGATGCTCATTTTGTTGGCTCCTTCCCTGTGATTACCGTCGCCAGGTCGCGAATGAATTTCGCTACCCCTTGAATGAGCATTAGAAGGGCCCCGATGGGCAGGGTTAAAAGGATGGGATATAGGGGCGGATTCCAATCCGTTCCCGAATGCCGCCCAATTTTTACCGCATCCCAGGCAAATATCCAACTCTCAAAGAAAAGGACCCAGCAGTAAAGGAAAAATACCGTGAAGGTAAGAATATCCAGAAAGGCCCTTCCGCGGGGGGAGAAACGATTGTAGATCACATTGATGTTGACATGATCCTTGTAAAGAAGAGCATATCCACCCCCGAGAAGAATATACCCAGCGTAAATAAAGGTTACTAATTCTGTGCCCCATTCGGTCGGGTCTTGCCAAATATAACGCATGAAGACTTCAAAGGTCATGATGAAAATCATCGGGATCATGCCCCAGGAGATGATCCGACCTACCCATTCATTCGTGCGATCAATGAATTGCAAAAAAGGATTCAGCATGCTGGTTCACCATCTTTGTTGAAAGGGGGGCCGAAGCCCCCCTATTAAAGGTTATCCCCGTTGGAAGCGAGGACGCTGATCGAAGACTTTCATCGTATCAAAGATGATTTTCATGGCTCTATCCATGTAGGCATCCTTCTTTACCATCTTGGGGAGCAGCTCCCAGGTCATCTTTCTCATCTGCTCGACCTCTTCTTTGGGCAGCTCCAGAATGGTGACACCTGCCTTCTTCATCTGGTCGATGGCGAGGCAGCTAAGATAGGTCGAGGATGAAGCACGTTCGAGAGCGAAGACGCGGGTGGCGGAGACCAGAACTTCCTGCAAATCACTGGTCAGTGATTTCCAGGCATCCATGTTGATGAATATGTCTTCCATGTCATAATTGATCAGGGAGGGACCGCAGTAATACTTGGCCACTTCATGGAGTTTAGTGGCTACCATCCCATAGGGAGAGCCCCAATTGACCCCGTCAATCACCCCCGTAGAAATTCCGGTGTAAAGCTCCTCCCCGGGTAGGCGGACGATGCCGGCTCCGTTCATCTTCCATATTTCGGCGGCAATCCCGAAACTTCTGATTTTCAAGCCCTTGAAGTCCTTCAGGGAACGGATGGGCTTGCGGCACATGGTCCCCCCCCATTCATCGGAATAAATGGGGCCGAGGAAGAAGACATTCTTGGTGGCAAAAGCTTCCCGAACCAGGTTGTTCAATCCCGCTTCCCACCAGAGGTAGTCGTAGTGGTCCACGATGTCGAAGGCAAAGGGGATACCCCAGGTCCATTGGCAGAAGGGAAAGGTTCCCATCCAGTAGACTTGGGCGCCGTAACCCATTTCGACTACTCTCTTTCCCACGCCATCGAGCAATTCGAACGTGGGCACCAAAGCTCCGGGAGGATAAGGCGTAATTTCAATACGCCCGCCGGACATCTTATTTACTTTTTTGCAGAAACGGGGCAACATTTCCTCCCATTCTTTCCAACCGGGCCCCAGGAACGATTGTAAACGAAACTTAAATTTTGGCGCCTGCGCAAAACCCTTTTTGGTCAAGCCGATGAGGCCAATTGTTGCCGCTCCTGCGACCCCTGCTTTTAACAGGTCTCTTCTCTTCATCTCCCTTCCTCCTTTTTCTTTTTTTTTCTACTACCCCTCATTTCCTCCTTTCTGATTTGATACCTGCCTTTCGCCAGTTTAAAACAAGAATAATCCAAGCGCTTATTTTGTCAAGTGTTTATTCTAAAGAAGTGTATTACCCTATAAGTCTTGGATATATCCTTAGCCTACCCCTTCAATATAAAAATGATTATCAGGAATAATGAAGAGAGATTTCTGAAAAAGTCTTGACAGGTATTCTGTTTTGTAATAGTATAAAACAGTATGAAGAGTTTGGAGCGAGAGAAAAGGGCATTGATGAAGGAGATTAAGCGTTGTTGCGGGCTGATGCTTCAGGGCAGTCTGGTGGCCTTGTATCGAAAGTGTGGCAAGAAGGGATGTCGGTGTGAGCTTGGGGAGAAGCATGGGCCAGCCTATTGTCTTTCTTACAAAGAAGGTGGTGTGACCCAGATGGTTTATATACCCGCTTCCCGCTTAAAAGAAGTAAGGAAGGCGATGGAGGCTTTTTCCAGGTATTGGGAGCTTGGGGTGAGGCTATCTCGTTTAAATCTTGAACTAATGGGTTTAAGGAGGAGAGATGTTAGGGCAAAAGGACGGACAGGGTAATTTTTTTGATCATTTTGTTTATGGGAAGCATCTGCCTCGGGATCATGAGTTGGTTCGGATTCATGAGGAGGTAGACTTCTCCTTTGTGGAGGAGGAGACAAGGGATCTCTATGAGGAGGTGATGGGGAGGCCTTCTTGGCCTCCGGAGGTTTTTCAGAGCTCTCGTGAATTTTTCTTGACATTTCATTTTGGCTCTGTAAAATTTGGTCATAATTGGTCATAAGAGGAGGCGAAACATTTGGGGAGAAGGTTACAAGCAGGCAACCCGGCAGAAAAAAATTGGGTTGATCGAGATAGGATGGATTCAGTAGTTACCGAAAAATACTACACTTTGAATTCTTGAATTGGCTAAAGACTATTTTGAACAAAGAACGCGAAACCCGAAACTCTTTTCCCTGAATCTTTGTTAGCAGCTTTTTGGGAGAAGAACCATATTTTTAGACCTTGAGGTAGCCTTTGATTAATGGCTATTTCCAAGAACCCCAATCTGGAAGTGGAAAGTAGGCTGATGGAAAAAAGACGATGAAAGCACTGAGAAAACTCCAGCGCGGCCCCGGGAACGTTGAAGTAGTAGAAATACCATCCCCTGCCCCCAAAGAGGGAGAGGTGCTCGTCGAGGTCAAATATGCGGGTATTTGCGGAACTGACATTCATATCCTCCATGACCTCTATCCCAAAGCCCGCCCTCCGGTAACCTTAGGACATGAGTTCTGTGGCGTTGTGACTCAATTGGGACCGCAGGTCACGGGATGGAGGACTGGAGACCGGGTTACTGTGGATACGGCGGCCAGTTTTTGTGGCCTTTGTCAATTTTGTAAAGCCGGGCAAACCCAGCTTTGCAACCAAAGAGTAGGGTATGGATCGAGCACGGACGGTGGCTTTGCCTCCTTAGTGACGGTCCGGGAGGGGGCTCTGCATCGTCTTCCTGACCATCTTTCCTTCCAGGAGGGAGCTATATGTGAGCCTCTCGCTTGCGCCGCCCATGCGGTCATGGAGGTAAGTTCAGTCGTGCCGGGAATATGGGTGCTGATCACGGGTCCGGGAACCATCGGTCTTTGCGCCCTCCAGGTGGCCAAGGCTATGAGGGCCAAAGTGATCATCACGGGTACCCAGCGAGACGAAGAAAGGCTGAAAGTGGCAGAGCGGCTGGGCGCCGACCATTGCCTGCAAATCAACCCGCAAGACTCGTTACCCTTCATTTCACAACTGACGGGCGGAGATGGTGCCGATATTGCCTTTGAATGTTCTGGGAACGCAAATGCCGTGAAGGATTGCCTGGCAGCCTTGCGCAAAGGGGGAGAGATGATCCAAGTTGGACTGTTCGGTCATCCCATTTTGTCTAATTATGACGATATTGTTTTGAAGGAAATCCACCTCAAGGGAACCTTTGGCCATAATCGTGGCAATTGGGTGAAAGCTATTAATTTGCTGGAAACGCGCAAGGTGAATCTGCAACTTCTGGTGAGTGGGGAATTTCCCCTAAGCCGCTGGCCGGAGGGATTTCGGCTTTTTGAAAAAGGGGCTGGCTTGAAGTATCTGCTTTATCCCATCAAGCAATAAATATGGATCATCTCAGAGTAGTTAATAGATTAAGAGGATACGAGAGATCAAGGAGTCAAGGGTTCAAGAAAAATCCAATAATCAAAGTGCAAACATCAAAATGAAAACCCAAACTTTAAAAATTAAAGACTATACATTTTGAATTTTTGCTTGTCATTTTGGATTTTGATTTCCCCTTGAACCCTGGAATCCTCGAATCCTTTTGGGCAACTTTTTGGGAGAAGAGCCAAATTTTTGGGCCATTCTGAGGAGAAACAAAGATGCAACTGAACAATGAGTTGATGATCCAGATGTATCGAACCATGCTTCTGATCCGCAGGTTCGAGGAGAAAGCGATGGAGCTGAAAGCCCGGCAAATTATTCCCGGGCTGCTCCACCTGTACATCGGGGAGGAAGCGGTGGCCACCGGGATGTGCGCTGCCCTCCGCCGGGACGATTACATATCCAGTACACACCGGGGGCATGGTCACTGCATTGCCAAAGGGGGAGACATATCCCTGATGATGGCCGAACTGTTGGGCCGGGAGAAGGGTTATTGCCGCGGCAAAGGCGGGTCCATGCATATTGCCGACATTGACCTTGGCATCCTGGGAGCCAATGGGGTCGTGGCCGCGGGTATGCCCATTTCAGGAGGGGCAGCCCTATCGATAAAGATGCGAGGGAAAGATCAGGTGGTAGCCTGCTTTTTTGGAGACGGAGGGTCAAATCAAGGGGCTTTCCATGAGAGCCTGAACATGGCCGCTCTCTGGAAGCTACCAGTCATTTATGTTTGTGAGAACAATCAGTATGCCATCTCCGTGGCCCAGAGCCGATCTTGCTCCATTCGGGATATATATCTCCGCAAAGATGCCTATGGGATCGAAGGGTGTATGGTGGATGGCAACGATGTGCTCGCAGTTTACCAAGCGGCTAAGGAGACGGTAGACCGAGCCAGACGAGGAGAAGGCCCGACCTTAATTGAATGCAAAACTTACCGCTGGCGAGGTCATTATGAGGGAGAGGCGGACCGGACTTATACCTATCGTACTAAGCAGGAAATCGAGGGATGGATTGATCGGTGCCCCATTAAGAGATTCCAGAAAGTGCTCTTGGATCAAGGGGTGGTGAGTCAAGTGGGAATAAATCAGATTGAACAGGAAATTCAAAGCGATTTACAAAAGGCGATGGAGTTTGCCCAAAATTGTCCATTCCCCGAGCCCCAAGATGCTTTGAAGGATCTCTATTACGAGGAGTAAAAACCATGCGCGAGATTTCTTTTTCAACTGCTTTAGTCGAAGCCCTCAAGGAAGAAATGCGGCGGGATGAGCGGGTCTTTGTCTTGGGGGAAGATGTGGGTCGTTTTGGCATGATCTATGTAGCCAAACCGGAACTCTGGAAGGAATTCGGAGATGAGCGGGTCAGAGATACACCTATTTCCGAAAATGCCATTATTGGATTTGCTCTAGGGGCAGCCATCACGGGAATGCGGCCAGTGGCGGATATTATGTTCTGTGATCTTTTGACCTTAGCTATGGAACAGATCGTTAACCAAGTGGCCAAGGTTCGTTATATGTTTGGAGGGAAGATAAAAGTCCCCTTGGTGATTTGCACTTCTTTGGGCGGCCTTCGCTTGGCCGCAGCGCAGCACTCCCAACATCTGGAGGCTTGGTTCTCCCATGTTCCTGGCCTCAAAGTGGTTATTCCCTCCACGCCTTATGATGCCAAAGGACTGCTCAAGACGGCCATCCGGGATGATAATCCGGTCATCTTCTTCGAGCACCAACAGCTAATGCCTACCACCGGACCCGTCCCGGAAGAGGAATACCTGATCCCATTTGGAAAAGCAGATATCAAAAGAGAGGGGAAAGATATTACAGTGATCTCCTATTCGCTCATGGTCCATAAAGTCCTAAGAGCAGCGAATGAGCTGGCCCAGCAGGGGATAGAAACCGAGGTGATTGACCTTCGAACCTTAAATCCTTTGGATAAAGAGGCAATCCTAAAATCAGTAGAAAAAACTGGAAGACTTTTAATCGTACATCAAGCCTGTACCACCGGCGGTTTTGGGGCAGAGATTGCTGCCATCGTGGCCGAGAATGGGTTTGACCTGCTTACAGCCCCGATCCATCGCCTGGGAGCGCTAGATGTTCCCGTGCCTTACAGCCCTGTACTGGAGAATTTTGTCATTCCGAATGAACAAAAGATTGCCGAAAAAATTTTAAGCATCGTAAGTCAATAAACTGGATAGGTTGATCCTCAGGAGAACTTAAAATGGCTGTGGAAATAATCATTCCGTCCTTAGGGGAGGTTGTTGAGGATGTAACCATTCTAAATTGGTTTAAATCCGAAGGGGACTGGGTTCAGACGGGAGAACCTCTGCTGGAAGTTGAATCAGAAAAGGTCACCACGGAAATCCAATCCCCTGCCTCGGGAATTCTGGGGAAAATCCTCTATCCGAAAGGGTCGAAGGTGGGTATTACCAAAGTGGTGGCGGTTATCGTGGCTGAAGGAGAGGCGTTGCCAGAGGAATATCGAGTAGCCCTTCCACTAGTAACCGCGCAGGCGATCCCCCTCTCTGCGGGAGCGCCGCCCGAATCGGGAAAAGAAATAGATCGCATTCGGGTAGCCTCTCTGGCGCGTAAGATTGCGGAAAAAGAAGGAATAGACCTTTCGCTGGTCAAGCCAACAGGCCCGCGGGGCACCATTATGAAAAAAGATGTGGAAGCTTATCTGGCCTCAAGGAAGCAACAGAAAGAGGAGAAAGCGAAGGAACTGGAAATCCAAGTGAGCGAGAAGGTTACAGAAGCTGAAATGATCCCGACCGCGCCCCGGCCTATCCGGGGCCAAAAGGTACCACTGACCACGATGCGGAAAACTATTGCCAGGCGCATGGTGAAAAGCGCCTTCAGCATTCCTCATTTGTGTCTTTTCAGTGAACTGAAGATGGAAGCACTTTTGGAAATGCGGGAAACTCTCAAAACCAGCTACGAAGAACCTTCTCAGTTCAGTATAACCATTAACGACTTTCTGATGAAGGCCGTAGCCCTTACCCTCAAAAATTTTCCCTACTTGAACGCGAGGTGGGGAGAAGAAGAAATACAGTTATTGGAAGAAATTAACATCGGTTTAGCGGTAGCTCTGGATGAGGGCCTGATTGTTCCGGCTATCCCGGGGGTGAATCGTTTGGGTCTGGAGGAGATCTCCCGCCAGAGGATCGACTTGGTGGAGAGGGCCAAGCAGGGGAAACTACAAAAAATCGATTTGGAGCGTGGCACTTTCACCATCACCAGTTTAGCCAATTTTGGCATCACCCATTTTACCGCCATTATCAACCCTCCCCAAAGTGCGATTTTAAGCGTGGGGGCAACGCAGGAGAGGTTGGTGATGAAGGAAGGCAAGGTGGGAGTAAAGAAATTCGTCATTGTGGGGTTATCTATAGACCATCGAGTAGCCGACGGTGCTTATGGCGCTGCCTTCCTTGATTCCTTGAGAAAAAAGATTGAAAACCCCCTCATTTCTTTTTTGCATCTTTAACTCAATGGAGGTCCAGTCCCCGCTGATCCGTAGGGCCGTAACTGCCATATCCTAAACAAAGCCCCTCCTGGCGTTATTCGGAGGTCCACCGACTTCGTCGGCGGGTTAATCAAGACTTTTGAGTTAAGTATTGAGGCGGTTCCTTTTTCAGAAAGTCTTCTCGAATCGGGGAAAAAATGTCCAGAACAATAGCGGGCTCTTCGCCCAGGATTTGCGCCTCATGGGGTTCCTGGGAAGGAATCCGGTAGAGGGCGGGGGCTTTTAGGATCGTTTCTTTTCCCTGGATGCGCCATTTCATTTTGCCCTTAATTAGTATTCCCATCTGTTCATGCGCATGGGAGTGCTGTCCTACCACCACACCCGGATCGATTTCGAAATAAATGCTCATGACCTGATTCAAGGTGAAGATAAAACGTCGAATCCCCGGAGCAATTAGGTCCAAAGTCATATTGCCGAGTTCTTGAAAATATTCCATAGCAATTCCTTCCATTTTGTGGTTTCAATATAAGGAGAAAGCTATCACTGGTTAACTTAGATGTCAAGCAACTTGGTATCCTGGCCCACCCCCAGTTTTCTATGGAGGAGCTTCCCCGTCCGGGCTGAAGGGCCTTTCCCTTTTTGCTAATGTTAAAGGATTGTAAGAATCATTAATCTTGGGTATTCTTTTAAATATCGGGGAGCGAAATTAAATCTATTGTATAGGAAATTCCTTTTTGGACACGGATGTACACAGATTATCAGGATAAACTAAAAAGAAAATAATGATCTGCGGTTATCTGCGTAAATTTGCGTCCCAGTTAATTTATCATTTAGGAATAATGCACGCTCTTTATGGGCGTCCCGGGTTTTTTCATCAGGACATGGACCCCAAGGGTAAGGGAACCAATGCAGAAACCATTCACTTCTGCACTCTTCGTTCTGGAAATTTTTATTTTTGCCGGTATAGCCCTTCTGGGTGAGGCCGGGGCGTACTTCGGGCCGGCAACCGTAAAAGTGGATTTGTTACCCGTATACGCAGAAACTTCCGTAACCAGCGGCATCGTGAAGTTTCTTAAGAAGGGAGATGTTGTTGAGGTCCAGGGGGAAACGATAGCTTCAGGTGGAAAATGGTGTAGCGTAAAGGAATCCGGGCGGGCAACCATGGTGGGGTTTGTGAATTGTTACGCTCTGGAATATTCCCAAGAGCAAAGGCAGAGTTTTGATTGGCAGGAGAAAAAACCTCCTTCAGCCATCCTCAAGAGCAAGGATCCCCAACCCTCAGCCCGCCAGATCCCTGCGGAACCCCAAAAGGAAACGAAGGATTTCCCCCAATTTGGGGTTTTTTTACTGGCGCTTTGGAACGAAGATATTGCCCGGGTTAAGGATTTACTGGAGAAGGGGATCGATCCGAATGCTCAAACCACTTATGGAACGAGGCCTTTATTGATTGCTGCCAAAAAGGGGAACCAAGGGTTAATAAAAATTTTGCTTGAAAACGGCGCGCAGGTTGATGGGAGAGACAAAAATGGATTGACAGCTTTAATGACGGCAGCGTCGGCGGGGCTGGTTCAAAACGTGCGATTTTTGATTGCTGCCGGTGCGGATATTAATGCCAGAGACAACAAGGGATTCACCCCGTTAATGTGGGCGACCGTCCAGGGATACCCCCATGTCGTTGAAATCTTGCTGGGGAATGGTGCCGATGTGAATACAAAGATAACAGGAGGCCTTACCGCTCAGCTTTTGTCGCAAAGAATCATCGCCGACCAGAAAAGATCGCTCGCCAATGCTGAAAAGTCCAATGACCAAGTGAATATTTCCAGGCTGCGGAGAAACCTTGCCCGGCATGAACAAGTGCTCCGATTACTTGAAAGCACTGGTGGAAAATAACCCCCTGGCCTCTTGACTCGGAACCCGGGAGTTTGAAATTCTATTAAACTAATACCGACGTAATAAATCCTTTGACCTTGGCCCCCTTCCCGTTCGGCTGCCTTCGGCTATGAGCTCAGGCCGAATGGAGCTCACGACGAAGCCCTCTCCCCCGCTGGGGGAGAGGGATGGGATGAGGGGGAGTCGAATGGTGGTAAAGAAAATTAATGCGTTGGTATTAGATTGTATGGGAATTTCCTTTTTGGACACGGATTCACCCTGTTAGATGTTTACTATCGAAAAGGGTAAACCCAGATTATCAGGATAAACTAAAAAGAAAATAATGATCTGCGGTTATCAGCGTAAATCTGCGTCCTATTAAATTAAATCTTTTATGAAAAAAAGAGAATGAAATATAAAAAAGGGGGTTGTTGAATTGAATTCAAAAATGACCATGCTAACTCACGATTTGGAAACGTTTTCCCGGCAACGGGGGGCAGATCTTTTTGGAATTGCCAGCTTGGTGCCGGCCCATGATTTCATTGCATCCGGGAGTAATCCTTTTGTTACCCAATTCCCCAGGGCTATATCCATGGGGATGCAGCTATGTGACGGCATTGTCGAACAACATACCCCCAACGAGCTTCGCCGGCATAGCCTGTACTGGCATCATGTGTATGAAGTGGTTACCAGGGCCCTGGACTTCTTGGCGTACGACGTCGCGCGATGGCTGATCGGTAAGGGCTTTAAGGCATTGCCGGTCCCGGCCTCTACGCCTTACAATTTTGACAAGCTGGAGGGAGTTTTTTCTCACAAGCTGGCGGCCCATCTGGCGGGGGTGGGGTGGATTGGCAAGAGTTGCCTGCTGCTGACGGATCGCTTCGGGCCCCGGGTACGCTTGGTCTCGGTGCTGACGGACGCCCCTCTGGATGCTGGAATGCCCTTCGATAGGGCCTGCGGCAAATGCCATGTTTGCGTGGAGACCTGTCCGGTGAAGGCCTTTACTGGAGTTGAGTTTCGGGCCGGCGAAGGACGAGAGGTTCGCTTTGACGTGTTCAAATGCAGCGAGTACCGCCGGGAACACCCCTGCGGGCTCTGTGTCTCATCGTGCCCCATGGGCAGCCGCCGGAGACACCGGGATTAGGTAAGAGCATTCTTTAACCTGTCCTCTATAAGAGAGTATGTCTCCTGTTGAGATAATCCTGAAGGCTTCGTGCCTGCGGTTTATTTCAATCATCGTCGGTTTCAGTATCCAATTACCGCCGTGAATGTTCACCATGACCGCCGTCCGGTATCCACCCGAATAAAGGCTTTCCGCAATGTCCTCGAGCACACGCCTGGCTGTCATGGCACTGAAGGTAATGGTTCCTCGAAAGCGAATGTGCCCCCAGGAGGTCAGGATCGGCAGCGCAGGAAGAAGGTAGTTTTATAGGAACTTCCTTTTTGATGCTGTGATTATACTGGGAAGGCGATTGGGCGTCAAGGGAATTTGAGCACAATTTGAGTACCTAATGTTGTGTTGGTTTGGGTGGAGATGCAGCAAGGATTCGTGGAATTTCCAGGGTAGAAGCCCGGGGAGGCGGCATGGGATGGGGGCATTTTCAACCATTTGGCGAGGCGTGTTGTCAGGCGCTTTTGAGGCTCATCGGGGCACATAGGTTTCTTCCCCCATATTCCTGATCTTTACGACGGGATGTAAGCGTTCCAGGGATAGTTAGGATAACGATAGAGGTGACAATTACCAAGAGAAAACATGCATGATGTTACTTCCGGACCTGGTTTTAGTTTGATGCAGGAGAATATCGGGTATGCGGTGATGACGGAGACCCCTTGCGTGATTGTGGATGTCCAGAGGAGTGGTCCTTCTACCGGGGGGGCTACCCTGCCGGCGCAGGGGGATGTGATGCAGGCGCGGTGGGGAACGCATGGGGACCATGAAATAATTGCTTTGGCGCCCAATTCGGCTCAGGAGATGTTTGATTTAACCATCGCGGCTTTTAACCTTTCAGAAAAATACCGGACTCCTGTGGTTGTGCTGGCCGATGGAGAAATTGGCCATATTCGGGAAAAGGTGCGGATTCCCTATCCAGAAGAGATTAAACTGGCGACCAGGGAGAAGGCCCCAGAGGGGTTGCAGGTACCCGATTTTCTGCCTTTTGGGGGTGATCGGGAAGTTCCCCTGACTGGGATCTTTGGAGAAGGGCGGGCTCTTCACGTAACAGGTTCTCACCATATGGCCAGTGGGTTACGGACGATGGAGCCCACGAAAGCGGAAATCGAAGCCCTGGTTACGAGATTATGCGCGAAGATTGCCAGCCATCGTGCGGAGATTGCCCTTGTCGAGCAGGAATTTCTGGAGGATGCCGAATTGGTGCTCCTTTCCTATGGGGCTCCCTCGAGGCCGAGTCTCGGGGCTGTTTTGCGGGCGCGGGCGGAGGGGCATAAAGTTGGTTATCTGAGACTTAAGACGATTTGGCCATTTCCTAGCCACGTAATCAGGGATTTGCCGAAAAAGGTGCGGCACATCGTCGTGGTGGAGATGAATCTGGGACAAGTCATACGGGAGGTAGAGAGGGTGGTTTGTCCGGATGCGGTGAAAACCCATCTGGTTCCTGCCATCGCAGGCGTGGTTCATAATGTAAGTGAGATCTACAAGAAGATAAGGGAGTTGATCTAAATGCATCCTATGATGAAATATATTCGGGAAGGGACCCTGCCCACCTTTTATTGCCCAGGGTGCGGCATCGGAACGATTCAGAACCTTTTCTTCCATGCCATCGATGAATTGGGGAGGGATCCGAAAACCATCGGGGTGGTATGCGGGATTGGCTGTTCGGGTTTGACCCTGAGCCCCTTCTTTAAGGCGGATACCCTGCACACGACCCATGGAAGGCCAATTGCCTTTGCCACGGGATTAAAAGTAGCCCGGCCTGAGATGGAGGTTGTGGTGGTATCGGGGGACGGGGACTTGGCAGGGATTGGGGGAAACCACTTAATTCACGCGGCCCGGAGGAATATAGGACTCAAGGTTTTTTGTGTGAATAACCGGATTTACGGGAACACGGGAGGACAGGTGGCTCCAACGACCCCCTATGGCGTGAAGACCGTAACCACGCCTTACGGGAACCCGGAGTACCAATTCAATTTGGCAGAGTTGGTCGCTGCGGCAGGCTCCTGCTATGTGGCCCGGTGGACGACTGATCAGCCTGTAGCGCTGTTAAATTCCATGAAAAAAGCTTTCCGGTTGAGAGGTTTTTCTTTTGTAGAGATCGTTTCCCAGTGTCCGACCCAGTATGGGCGAAGGGTGGGGCTAGAAAACCCGATCCAGTTTCTGCGGTATTTTAGGGAAAAGTCAGTTCGCTACCAGCCCGAGAAAGCGGAGGAGATCCGCAAAAACCTGAAGGAGGATGAAATTTTAGTCGGCGAATTCATCCATAGGGAGCGCAAGGAGCTTACGGAGAACTTAAAATGGTTAATCGAGGAGCAGGGGGGCAAAAAAGAATAAAGCTGGCAGGTTTTGGGGGCCAGGGTCTGATTTTGGC
Source organism: Pseudomonadota bacterium (assembly GCA_018819135.1). GTDB lineage: Bacteria > Desulfobacterota > SM23-61 > SM23-61 > SM23-61 > JAHJQK01. The sequence goes on from JAHJQK010000132.1 coordinate 27,525, forward strand.
CGGGACGATTTTGGGGAAGGCGGCCATCCTTGGGGGAAAGGAAGTTTTACAGGGGCAGTCTTACGGGCCGGCCTCCCGGGGAGGGACGTGTGAGAGTAACGTAGTCATTTCCGGCGATGATATTCATGAGCTTTCTTTTGCGGGGCAGGAGTTTGATATGATAGTTTGTTTATCTCAATTGGCCTTTGATCGGTATTCCCGGAGTTTGAAGGAGGATGGGTTATTGATTGTGGATGAGGGTTTTGTGAAGGATATGAAGATGGGCAGGGAAGGCGTGGAGTTGCTGCGGGTGCCATTTACGAAGATTGCGGAGGAGTTGGGAAATCGGGCAGTGGCTAACATCGTGATGTTGGGATGCCTGGTGAACAAAACGGAATTAGTCAGCCGGGAGCATCTCCGGGAGGCCGTACTCGACACGATTCCCAAAGGGACGGAGGGTTTGAATGTAAGGGCTTTGGAAAAAGGATTCCGTTTAGGGATGGGGGAGTAAGAGCAGTCAGGTTTGATTTTTTGGGCAGGAAGGTAGTAATATAGGTAACCTTTTTCAGATTCAATCATGAGCGAGAGGTGGGAAGGCAAATATGGCTAAGTACCGAATTGCCTGGATGCCGGGGGATGGAATCGGGCAAGACGTGAGGGAAGCCGCTCGCATTGTCCTGGATACGCTAAAAATAGATGCGGAGTACATTCCGGCGGATATTGGGTGGGAGTTTTGGAAGAAGGAAGGGAACCCCCTTCCGGCGAAAACATGGGAGATCAAAAATACGGATTGTTGCCTCTTTGGGGCCATCACCTCGAAATCGAAGGATGACGCTGAGAAAGAGCTTGATCCCAAGTTGCGGCGGAAACGGTACAGTTATGTAAGTCCTCTTCTGAATCTCCGCCAGGGGCTGAAGCTGCATACCAATATTCGGCCCTGCAAAGCCTATCCGGGGAATCCGTTGAACTACCGGGAAGGAATCGATCTGGTGATTTTCCGGGAAAATACGGAGGGACTTTACAGCGGGGTGGAGTTTCATCCTTGCCCCAAAATGTGATGGAAACGCTTTCGCAGAACCCGGCCATGAAGAGGTTTTCATCTGTGCCCCTGGAGGATATAGCGCTTTCCTGCTGGATTCTTACCCGGCCCGGGTGCCGGTCGAGTTTGCGGCAGGGCTTTGAGTATGCGGTGAAGCATGGGTATAAGTCGGTGACGTTGGTGGAGAAGGTGAATGTTTTGCGCGAGAGCGGTTGCTGAAAAGTTGGGGTAAAGACCATGTTAAAAATTGTTGTCTGCTGTAAGCCGGTACCCCGGGGCATAAAGAATGTGAAGCTGGTGGAGAGCCGGGGGGTCGTGGAGTGCGACAGTAACTCTTTTCTCATGAATGAATGCGACGAGTATGCCCTGGATGCGGCCTTAGTGTGGAAAAAGGAGTTGGGTGCGGAAGTGACCGTGCTGACGGTAGGGGGGATTCGGAGTCAGGACATTCTTTATATCGCCTTGGCCAAGGGGGCGGATAAGGCCATCCGGATTGATTCCGACGTGAACGATTCGGGGGTGATGGCCCGGGTCATTGCCGAGGCTTTGCGGGGAAAGGGCTATGACCTCATCCTGACTGGACTTGAGTCGGAGGACAATATGGCTTCGCAGGTGGGAACCTCTTTGGCTGAGAGGCTGGGTTTGGCTTATGCCTTTGCCGTTACCAAAGTGCAGTTTGGCGGGGATCAGCGGGTGGTTAAGGTAGTTGCCGAGCTTGGGGGAGGCATTCAAGAAGAATTGGAGGTCTCATTGCCAGCCGTATTGGCTATCCAGTCGGGGATTGCGACCCTTACCTATGCGGCCCTGGCTAAAATCATGCGGGCCCGCCGGACTCCGTTAAGCTCGATAAGTTTACGGGAGTTAAAGTTAGAAAGGGATAGCCTGGAGAGTATGCGTCCAAGGACCCTGGAGGTTTTTGAACCGCCCAAGGCCGGGTATGCGGAGATGATTGAGGGGAGCGCCGACCAAATTGCCGAGACCTTTATGAGCAAGGTGAAACATGTACTGGGATAAGAACAAAAGCAACGTTTTAATTTTGGCTGAGTGGACGGGCAAGGAGATCGACTCGATTACTCCCCAGTTAATTGTGAAAGGAAAAGAGCTGGAGGACAAGCTGGGTGGAACCGTCGGCGCCCTCCTATTGGGAAGAGATTTGGAGCAGCCGGCGCAGGCCCTTTCCCAGATGGGGGTGAACCCGGTATTGGTAGTGGATCATTCCCATCTACAGTTGTACAATCCGCAACTTTATTCCCGGGTTATTGCCGAGGTAGTGAAAGATTTAAACCCTTCTGTCTTTCTCCTGGGCTACACCTATATGGGTATGGTGGTGGGCCCGGCCGTAGCCACCCGTTTGGATGCGCGGTTGTTTACCAATTGTTTGGATGTAGAATTGACCGAGGGTGAAGTTCGGGTGATCCGGCCGATTTACACCGGATTGATGTACACCCGGGTGGAGGGGAAGAGGTCGAAGCCTCTGGTGGTGAGTCTCCAGAGGGGAGCTGTCTCCGTAAAGACGCCGCCTCAGGGGACGGGGACGGTGACGCCCTATTCGGTCGAGATTCCTGAGGCTCTTCCAGTGAAGGCCATCGACATCTTGGCCGAAGTGGAGGGGGAGCGGGACCTGCGGAAGGCCGAAGTGATTGTGGCGGCTGGGCGGGGGATCCGCGAGAAGGGGAATTTGAAGCTTATGGAGGAGCTGGCGGATGCTCTGGGAGGAATGGTGGCTTGCTCTCGGCCGGTGGTGGATTTAGGGTGGTTGCCTCTGTCATATCAGGTGGGTATTTCGGGGAAGACGGTGCGGCCGAAGGTGTACTTAGCTTGTGGGATATCCGGGGCGGTACAGCATGTGACGGCGATTTTGGATTCCCAGGTGATCATTGCGATCAACAACGATCCCAAGGCTCCCATCTTTCGGGTGGCCAAGTATGGGATTGTGGGGGATTTGTTTGAGCTGATACCTCCCCTTATTGCCAAGGCCCGAGAGCGAAAAGTACGGGCCGGTTCTGCGTCCGGAGGATGAACGAGAAAGAAAGCCGGTAGGGATTGGCTTCTCCTTAAAAGTATCCAAGGGCAATGGGCTAATATTATTTGATATCTTTTTATAGGAGATGGATCTAAGTTTTAAGACGGGCTTTGCCCGTAAATTTAGCCGGCGCAAAATCTCTTTGCGAGGCTTTCTTTGGAGGAAGGAATAATGGCCAATGCACGGGAGTATGATGTGGTTGTGGCAGGAGCTGGAAATGCGGCCATCGTGGCAGCCTTGGCCGCCCGTGAAAAAGGGGCTAAGGTTTTAGTCCTCGAGAAAGCTCCCCCGGATTGGAGAGGGGGCAATACATATTTTACGACAGGGTCATTCCGGATCGGTTTTGAGAATGCCCAGGAGCTCATGTCCAGGCTGATGCCCCAGATTCCTCGGTCGGAAATCGAGTCCTATGTGATCGCCGACTACACGAAGGATCGTTTCTACAGCGATGTGATGCGCGTAACGGAAGGGATGGCGGACCCTGATCAGTTGGAATTAGTGGTTAACGAATCCATCCCCATCCTGGAATGGATGGCGAAGCAAGGTTTTGAGTGGGAGCCGAGAATGGGCGCCCACGCTTATCGGAGGGGCGACAAAATCGTATTTTCTGCCGGAGGGACAATCGTCCAGGGGAGAGGAGGGGGCGCGGGGCTTAGCGACCGAGGATTTGCTCTTTTGGCGGAACGAGGCATCGAGCTCCGGTATAATACGAAGGTTTCGAACCTCCTCCGCGATTCCCGGGGAAAAGTAAATGGAGTTGCGGCTCAGAACAGGGAGGGGATTCAGGAGATCAAGAGCAAGGCGGTGATCCTCGGGTGTGGAGGTTTTGAAGCCAACCCGGAAATGCGGTGCCGATATCTGGGGAAGAACTGGGATCTGGCCAAAGTGAGGGGAACTCCCTATAATACGGGGGATATGCTTAGAGTGGCTCTGGAACTTGGGGCTGCCCCCGTGGGTCACTGGGGCGGATGCCATGCCACCTTCATCGATGCCGAGGCACCCCAGCCGCCAGATAGAGCAATGACGGACCGGACGCGGCGGATTTCCCACCCCCTCAGTATAGCGGTGAACATGCATGGAAAAAGGTTCCTGGATGAAGGGGAGGACATGGCCAGTTTTACCTATGCCAAGTATGGTCAATATTGTCTGGAGCAGCCTCATCTGATCGCTTATCATATATTCGATGCCAAGGTGAAAGGTTTGATAGAGGATTATTACCATACGGACCGGTGTATCGAAGTCAATTCGATCCGGGAGCTTGCCGAGGAATTGGAAATTGACGCCGATGAGCTCATCCGAACCGTAGAGGAATTTAATTCGGCGGCTAAGACACCCAAAGAATTTGATCCGGCCCACAAGGATGGCAACAGCACAGTAGGGGTCAGTCCCCCGAAGTCCAATTGGGCCCAAAAAATAGATACCCCGCCCTACACCGCCTATGGCGTCTGCTGCGGCATTACCTTTACCTATGGAGGGATTCGGGTGAATCGGCAATCCCAGGTTCTTAACACAGAGGGGGAGGCTATACCCGGGCTCTATGCTTGCGGTGAGATCGTGGGCGGACTTTTTTATCATAATTACCCCGGAGGAACGGGATTGACCCGGGGGGCCGTTATGGGGCGTATTGCAGGGTACCAAACTGCCCAAGAATAAAGAAACCAAGATTCCCGAAAACTGGGGCGCTAGTTCAGGCGTAGGATTTCCCCCGGAAGGGAACCCTAAAAACCAGCTGATGGAATGGAGAGGAGAAGGTATATGAAGCCAACCGAGATTTTAGCTGATTTCCTGATCCGCACCTCCTTTGAAGAAATCCCCCCGGAAGCTTTCCAGCGCAGTAAATGGGCGATTCTCGATGTTATTGCCGTGAGCTTTGCCGGTTTGCAGCACGAGGTGGGTAAGACCATCGTCGCTTTTGCCAAGGAAATGGGGGGAGGCCTGCGGCAACGATCCTGGGGGACGGTTTCCGAACCTCTGCCCCCTGGGCGGCTTACGCCAATGGAACCCTGGCCCATGCCATCGATTACGATGATATCAATCCTCAGGGGGACACCCTACAGCCCCGGTTTTTTCCGCCCTCTTGGCAGTGGGGGAGAAGATGGAGGCTTCGGGGAAAGAGATGCTCCTCGCTTACATATTAGGGGTGGAGGTCGAGTGCAAACTTGGGCTGGCCATCAACAAAACCCCAAATCCTTTCTCTGTCCGGCTCAGAGTGAAATTGAAGGATGGCCGGATGTTGGAAGTAAACGGAGACCGCTCCCCCGGGATTACTTCCTGGGATGAACTCACCGCCAAGTATAAAGACTGCCTGGGAGGGGTGCTTCTCCCTGGGCAGATCGACCGATCTTTTCAAATGATCCAGGAATTGGAGAAAGTCAAAAACATATCCGAAGTCGTTAAAACCCTCGTAATCCCAGAGTAAATATAAAGTGGTTAATAAATCATCCAGAATTAACCTTCTCACGGGCAAGTACCCTGGGCCGGGAAATTTCGTGGTAGGGAAAGACATTATCCTGAAGATCCCGGCGGATTACGTGACCGAAGTGGGCCTCTATAAAGCCGTGGAGTCCGCGGAAGTTTTTGTAGGGAGAAAGGGAAAAACATATCAGCAGGAAAGGATCAGGCTCGAGTCGATATGGAGTCGGGGCAAGTGACCAACTTGACTACGGGAAAAACCGTTCAGGGAGAAGCTCTTCCGGCGGACAGCCCGCCGGCGCAGATTCTGCGGGCCGGGGGGTTGAAGAACCTCATGCAAAAAGAGCTGTAAGCCGGTCTTTTTCCCTCTTCTCTTCGGGGGAGGAAATCTGCCCTTAATACCGTCAGAGGAGGGAGATGAGAGGGGATTATCACAACCATGATACCTGAAGGATTGCAAGTTCGGGATTTGTGCACTTATTTTTTCGGGCGCACCAGCGTAAACAAAGCAGTGGACGGCATCTCCTATGAGGTTCGGACTGGCGAAATAATGGCCATTGTAGGCGAATCCGGCTGCGGAAAAACGGTTAGTGCGCTTTCTCTACTTCAACTTAACCCTCCCGGGAGCCGGATAATAAGAGGCCAGGTGCTCTGGGAAGGGCGGGACCTTTTAAGGATGGGCGCGGATGAGATTTCCCGTATTAGAGGGAAAGAGATTAGCATGGTTTTTCAAGAGCCCCTTACTGCTCTGAACCCAATCATGACCATTGGCCAGCAAATCGCCGAGGTATTTCAGACCCATGAGGGGTTAGATAAGAAAGAAGCCGAGAGGAAAACAATTGAGATGTTAGAAGGGGTCGCCATGCCCGATCCCGAAAAGAGGGCAAAATCATATCCATTCCAGTTGAGCGGGGGAATGCGACAGAGAGCCATGATCGCCATGGCTTTAGGTTGTAGGCCAGCCCTGCTTATTGCGGATGAGCCAACCACGGCCGTCGATGTTACCATCCAGGCTCAGCTTCTGGAACTGATCACTTCTGTGGCCAAGGAAATCAAAACAACGGTGATACTCATCACGCATAATTTGGGAATCGTAGCCCGATATGCCAGCAAGATTGTGATAATGTACGCGGGAAAATTTGTGGAGAAAGGAGAGACCGCAGAATTATATGCTCACCCGAGACATCCCTATACGATTAGTTTGCTAAAGGCAGTACCCCGGCTTGATCAGGAGAGCAAGCAGAAGCTCGTAACGATAGATGGCCAACCCCCTCCCCTGGATCATCGCCTACCTCCGGGATGCTCCTTCCATCCTCGTTGTATTCATGCCAGAGAGAAGTGTAAAGAGGAAATTCCTGCTTTTCGGCGTATATCGGATAACCATGAAGTAGCCTGTTGGTTTGTAGAGGGGTAAATTTATGGACATTTTACTTGAAGTAAAAGATTTAAAGAAGTACTTTCCTTTAACCAAAGGGATCCTGAGAGAACGACAAATAGGGCTGATCAAGGCAGTGGATGGGGTGAGTTTTACCGTAAGAAAAGGGGAAACCTTAGGGTTGGTTGGGGAAAGTGGATGTGGAAAAACTACAACGGGCCGTTGCATTATGGGGCTTGAAGAGCCAACCTCCGGAAAGATTATTTTTGAAGATAAGGATTTGGGTTCCTCTTACGGGTTGGAGTTTAAAAAGCTGCAAGGCAGGGTACAGATTATATTTCAAGATCCTTATGGGTCTCTCGACCCCCGACTAACCGCAGAACAAATCATCGCCGAGCCTTTAATGGTTGAAAAATTTAACCACTCCGAAACCCGGGAGAAGGTAAAGGAAGTTATGGGATTGGTGGGACTGGACTTAGAAATGATCAATCGGTATGCGCACATGTTTAGTGGGGGACAGAGACAACGTATAAGTATCGCCCGGGCGATCATTCGCCGTCCGAGTCTGATTGTCTGCGACGAGCCAGTCTCAGCCTTAGATGTATCCATCCAAGCCCAAATTATTAATCTGTTTATGGAGCTTCAAGAGAAGCTGGGCCACTCCTATCTTTTTATTGCCCATGATCTTTCAGTGGTACGGAATATCAGCGATTGGGTAGCGGTAATGTACTTAGGCAAAATTGTGGAGATCGTTCGGGCCATGGAACTCTTCAGAAAACCTTTACATTTTTACACCCGGGCATTAATCTCGGCGGTTCCCATCCCTGACCCTTCAGTGGAGAAGGAGCGGCAAAGGATCCTGCTTAAAGGGGAGGTGCCCAGCCCATTGAATCCTCCTTCGGGTTGTCACTTTCACCCCCGCTGCTGGGAAGCTAAAAAGATATGTGCCGAGGAAGAACCTCGAATGAAGGAGGTGGAGCCGGAACATTGGGCTGCCTGTTGGGTCGTTGAGAAGCAGCTTGGTAGCAGAAGATTAAAAACGGAGGGCGAAAGAATATTATGCAAGATTTTATCATAAAAAGGATACTGTGGATGTTCCCGGCTTTATTTATCATGCTTACGCTCCTATTTTTTGCCTTTCAGGTAATCCCGGGAGATCCGGTGCGAGCAATCTTCTCTGGAGAGGGAGCCACGACTTTAACACAGGAACAAGTGGATTATTTCCGGAACCTGTTCGGATTGGATAAACCCTTACATATCCGATATTTCAAATGGTTTTGGGATGCGCTTCGCCTTGACCTTGGCCTTTCCATACAAACCGGGGCGGAGGTTACCAAGGAGGTATCCACGAGGCTCCCCGTTACTTCTACCCTTGTAATTATGGCTCTTCTAATAACCATAGTCATTGCCATACCCTTTGGGATTTTGTGCGCTTTTTACCAGGATAAATGGCCCGATTATGTTCTTCGGATAGTGGCCCTATTCGCCCTCTCTATGCCTTCGTTTTGGGTTGGCGTTCTCGTCATATTGATGTTTTTATACCTATGGCGCTGGTTCCCTCCCCTGGACTACGCCACTATCTTCACAGATCCATGGATGACCATGAAACAATTATTTCTTCCGGCTTTCATATTAGGAGTACGGCCTGTTGGGGTGGCTGTTCGGGTAGTACGGTCCAGTATGCTGGAGGTTTTTAGGGAGGATTTCCTGAGGACCGCCAGGGCAAAAGGGTTAATTGAAAGACTAGTGATTTCCCGTCATGCCCTCCCCAACGGGTTAATACCCGTGATTACTTTTTTTGGTTTAGAAGCTATTATCCTGGTCGGGGCCGCTGTCCTCATAGAGCAAATCTTTGCCATCCCGGGACTGGGTACTCTGGTGGTAGATGCCGTGAAGGCCCGGGACATGTACATGGCCCAAGGGGGCATGCTGTTCTTGTTTATATTATCATTAGTAGTCAACTTTATCGTGGATGTATTGTATGGGGTGATAGACCCAAGAGTACGTCATGAATATGCGAGGGGAAAATGAATGCTATGGGGATAAAGGCTCGAATATATGCCCGGCAATATTGGCAATTCTGCAAGGAAAAACCATTAGGAGCCTTCGGGGCGACTGTATTTTTCATAATGATCGCCCTGGCTATAGGTGCCAATGTATGGGCAACGGCGGATCCACTTTCGACGAATATACGCTATGCTTTAAACTCCCCTTCAAAGGACTTTTGGTTCGGCACAGATTATCTGGGCAGGGACGTGTGGAGTAGATTTGTTCATGGAGCTCGAAGTTCCGTTTGGGTCGTGGTGGCAGGAGTCCTGCTCTCAACTATTTCCGGAGGCCTTTTAGGAATCATCAGTGGTTATAAGGGAGGGAAAATTGATCATTTTCTGCAACGAGTAATGGATTTTCTTATGAGCATCCCTGTTTTGCTTATGGGTATAATCGTAATGGTGATGTTGGGGCCCGCCCTGATAAACGTTGCCATAGCCATCGGAATAGTATACATCCCGAGAATAAACCGGTTGAGCCGTTCATCAGCCATTGGCATCAAGTCAATGCCCTACATAGAAGCCGCCAAGACCATGGGTCACAGTCATTTATTCATTATTTTTAAGCATGTCTTGCCGAATTCTTTGGCCATCTTGCTCGTATATGGTACCGCTCTTCTGGGCGGTGGATTTTTGGTGGAATCCGGCCTGAGCTTCCTGGGCGTTGGTATTCCACCCCCTTATGCTTCCTGGGGAAGAGATCTATCGACAAGTATGCCCCATTTTGAGACTGCCCCCTGGCTGGCTATATTTCCGGGATTGGGGATCAGCGCGGTCGTCTTTGGCGCGAACCTGTTAGGAGATGCACTGCGGGATGTTCTGGACCCGCGGTTAAAGAGAGTGTAAGGAGCCTCAAAGGGCTGTAGCATTTCAATCTTTTTTAAGAAAGGGAGGTAAAAAATGAACAGGAAAGTGTGGAAAGCATTCATTGTTCTCACAGGGGTGGTGTTATTGATTCCCATGTTAGCCAGCTATGGTGCTTCGGCTCCACCTACCCCGAAAAAAGGAGGAATTCTTAAGATTTCGTGTCGGACGGAGCCGCCTACCTTAAATTGCATGATGAATCCTTCGGTTCTGGTTTTTGCCTGGACAACCCCCGTGTTCAACGGGCTGGTTATGCTCGATCCCACGCAAGAAGAGGTCAGTGTGGAAAAAGTGGTGCCTTCTCTGGCAGAGAAGTGGACCATAAGCCCTGACGGGAAAATTTACACTTTTTATTTAAGGAAAGGGGTAAAGTTTCACGATGGGCGTCCCTTTACCGCCAAGGATGTAAAATACAGCCTGGAGTTTTTTGCTGATCTTAAAATGTCTTCTTTGGCCCCTATGGTCGTAATGATGGAGAAGGTGGAGATCGTAGATGATTACACGGTAAAGGTTTCTCTTAAATACCCTCATGTACCTTTTCTTCTCTATCTCTCTAACCCCTATTGTGTGATGTTGCCGGCCCACCTTGCCAAAGTAAGTCCGAAGAGCACGGACTTCCTGATTGGCACGGGTCCCTTCAAGTTCAAAGAGCAGATTCCCGGCAAAGTCTGGATCTATGAAAGGAATCCGGATTATTTCATCAAGGGGCTTCCCTATCTTGATGGGTTGGAAATTTACAAAATGGCCTGGCCGGTCGGAGTTGATGCCTTTTGTGCGGGTCGCCTGCATATGGCCGGCAATCTTCGGTACGGCATCGATCAGAAGCCATCGGTGGATAAATTAAAGAAATACGCAGCCGAAGCTACCATAAAGTTGAAACCGGTCGGTGTTCTTCGGGGTGTAATGTTCAACGTGGCCGGATTAAAAGGGCGTAAGGGTCCCTGGCAAGATGTAAGGGTGCGCCGGGCCATGGCCATGGTGACAGACTTTCCCGGATCCATGATAGCAGGACAGGGGAGTCTTGATCTGGGGGAAAATTCAGGGGTTGTGCCGCCCTATGTCCCCACCGGGTTATCCTGGAAGGAAGTAGAAAAGGTACTTGGAATCGATAAACCTATGGAACAGCGAATTAAAGAGGCCAAGAGGTTGATGAAGGAGGCGGGCTACCCCGATGGGTTTAAAGCTGAATTGATTTGCCGGAACCAAGATACCTATGTGAGACCGGCAGAATTCATGGTAGAGGGCTGGCGGAAAAACCTCAATATAGAGGTGGCGATGAAGCCGCTGGAAACTCCGGTTCTTTTCCCCAGGAGGGACGTGGGGGATTTAGACCTGATTTATGAGGGGACGACGGGAAGGTATGGGGGGGCCCCGGAAGAAACTCTTGCTATGTTTGTGAGTCAGGCTGCACAGAATTACGGCGAGTGGTCCAATGCGGATTATGACAAGCTTTATGATCAGTTAATAAAAGAAACTGATCCCAAGAAGAGAGCGGAAATATCGGTGAAGATGCAAAAGATATTCCTTCAGGAAGTCCCTTTTATTATCAACGTAGTCCCAGCTGTAGGCACGGCTTACCGTCCTACATTGCATGGTTTTGTGATCCATCCTGGTCATACCAACTGGTCCTGTATAGACCGGATGTGGTTGGAAAAATAGTTTTCGGCTGAGATTTTGATGACCTCGTGAAAAGTCATTCCCGCGTAGGCGGGAATCCAGAATCCACGAAACTCACTGAAAAGACTGGATTCCCGTTTTCACGGGAATGACAAAAAAGCGAATTTACGGACTTTTTACGAGATCATCAGATTTTATTATTTCTCAAATAAATTGCCTCTGGTCGTCTCCGGAGCGAACCTCTTGGGAGATGCCCTGCGGGATGTTCTGGACCCGAGGTTAAAGAGAGTGTAAGGAGCCTCAAAGGGCTGTGGCATTTCAATCTTTTCTAAGAAAGGGAGGTAAAAAATGAACAGGAAGGTATGGAAAGCATTCATTGTTCTCACAGGGGTGGTGTTATTGATTCCCATGTTAGCCAGCTATGGTGCTTCGGCTCCACCTACCCCTCAAAGGGGAGGGATTCTTAAGATGGCCGATGCCTTTGAGCCCCCAGTCCTGAATACCATGATGACCCCTTCTGTTACTGTCTTTGCCTATGCGACCCCCGTGTTCAACGGGCTGGTGATGGTTGATCCCACGCAGGAGGAGGTCAGCGTGGAGAAGGTGGTTCCTTCCCTGGCGGAGAAATGGGAAATAAGCCCGGACAGGAAGGTTTACACCTTCTATTTAAGGAAGGGGGTAAAATTCCATGACGGCCGGCCTTTCACGGCCAAGGATGCAAAATACAGCCTGGAGTTTTTTGCTGATGCGAAAATGTCAGCCCTGGCAGGTATGGTGGAAATGATGGAGAAAGTGGAGATTGTGGATGATTATACGATAAGAGTTTCTCTTAAATATCCCCATTCGCCTTTTCTTCTTTACCTCTCTTACCCTTACTGCAAAATGTTGCCGGCCCACCTTGCTAAGGTTAGCGCGAAGAGCACCGACTTCCTGGTGGGCACAGGCCCCTTTAAATTCAAGAGCCGTATTCCTGGAAAAGTATGGGTGTATGAAAGGAATCCAGATTATTTCCTTAAAGGTCTGCCCTATCTGGATGGGGTAGAAATTTATCCGATGAAAACGGGACCTATGATTGACGCATTTACCGCAGGCCGCCTGCACATGGCCAGGAGCATTCGATATGGTATTGATCACAAAACGAGTCTGGATAAGTTGAAGAAACACGTCCCGGAGGCCATCATCAAGATGAAGCCAGTCGGTGTGACTCGTGGGGTGTGGTTCAATGTTGCGGGAAGGCAAGGACGTAAAGGCCCCTGGCAGGATGCAAGGGTGCGCCGGGCCATGGCCATGGTAGTGGATTACCCGGGCACAATATTAGCAGGACAGGGAAGTCTCGAACTCGGGGTAAATTCAGGGGTTGTACCGCCCTACGTTCCCACCGGTTTACAGTGGAAGGAAATAGAAAAAATCCTCGGAATCGATAAACCTATGGAGGAGCGGATAAAGGAAGCCAGAAAATTGATGAAGGAGGCAGGTTATCCGGATGGCTTTAAGGCGGAATTGATCCTCCGGAATGTCAGTGTGTACATCCACCCAACGGAATTTATGATAGAAAGCTGGAGAAAAAATCTTAAAATACTGGTAGAAATGAAAGCCCTGGAATATGTCCTTCTTGCCCCGAGGAGGGATGGAGGTGACTTTGACCTGATGTATGACGGAACGACGGGGAGGTACGGAGGAACTCCGGAGGAAACCCTGGCCATGTATGTGAGCACGGCTATGGAGAATCGGGCCCATTGGTCAAATCAAGAATATGATAAACTCTACCATTCCTTAGTAAGGGAAGCCGAACCGAAGAAGAGGGAAGAGATATCGGGGAAGATGCAAAAAATATTTCTTGAGGAAATTCCTTTCTTGATTAGTGTAGCTCCGGTGATAGGTGTGGCTCACCGTCCCTCCCTCCATGGCCATGTAATGCAGGCAGGTCACACCGGCTGGGCCTGTATGGACCGTATGTGGATGGAAAAGTAGGTTTCGATTCTGAGAGATGTTAGGATAGGGCTTTTTGAAAAAAGAGGAAGGGCTGTAATCCTAAACGAATTTTAATCTATCTCAGTAGCCGCAGGCTTTCGCATGTTGCTTGAGAACCTCCAGGGAAAATGCAAAGCCTGCTTCAAAACACAACCTAAAAGTTGCGGCTGCCATTCACGCAATTTTGGGGTTTACATACAGGAGGTCATTGGGGGGGGGATTTTTTTCATGATTTTCAAGAAATATTCCAAGGCTTGACAAGGATTCTTATTAGGAGGAGGGCAAAATGGAGATTGTTAAAAAGATGGCTGAATTTTTGGTCAAGACGAACTTCGACAATCTTCCCCCGGATGCCGTAGTTTCTGTCAAGCAAGCCATGCTCGACACTATGGGTGTGGCCCTGGCCAACGGAACCATGGCCCATGCTTTGGATTATGACGACACCGGGGCTGGGTGTCAGGGGCACCCCAGCGTTCCTCTTATGCCAACCGTTCTGGCTCTGGGCGAAGAGCTCGGCTCTTCTGGAAAAGAAATCATTACCGCTTACGTACTTGGCATCGAGGCTTGGTCCAAGATTTCTGCAAATATGCCCGCGCTTCACTTCAAGGGATGGCATCCCACGGCCGTCTTCGGCCCCATGGGAACCGCGGCCGCAGCTGCCAAACTTCTGAAACTGGATGCAGAACAAATCATGATGGCGTTGGGCTTAGCCGGATCCCAGGCTGCTGGTCTCGGGCAGAACTTTGGAACCATGACCAAACCTTTTCACGCTGGAAACGCGGCCAGGAGCGGTATCGTGGCCGCCTTGCTGGTAAGGGATGATTTCACGGCTACCAAAGAGATCCTGGAGGGGCCTTTGGGGTTCCCCTATGCCTTCTACTGGAGTGAAAAAGTAGATGTGGCCCAGATGGCCGAGAACTTAGGCAATCCTTTTACTATCGTATCTCCGGGAATTAACGTGAAGAAATTTCCTACCTGTTACCTTACCCACCGGGCGATCGATGCTCTGATGCACCTCATTGAGGAGTACGACCTGAAGCCAGGAGATATAGAGAAGATCGATTGCCAGGCTTCTCCCCGGGCAGTGAAAATGCTTTTTTACAGAGAGCCCCGAAATGGGCAGGAAGGCAAGTTCAGCATGAATTTCTGCCTGTCGGTCGCTCTTGCGGACCGCAAAGTCGGCCTGGCTTAGGTCATGGATGAGAGTGTAAAAGACCCGCAGATCAGGGAGTTGCAGCGCAAGGTTAAGTTCCGAGTCTATCCCGGCCAGTGACCTGGGAGTATTTCAAAGCTTTCGTTTTGGCCAAGCCCTTTTGAACAATTGCAACCGAGAAAGATTGGAAACAAACATTTGGGCGCTGGAGGAAGAAGAAAGAACAGTTAGCTTTCGACGGAAATAAAACTTAAGGAGGCCGATTGTGACAAAGAAAGTTTGTGTAATTCCAGGAGATGACGCCATGCCCGAGGCCGTAAATCCTACGGTAAAAATTTTAGAGGGGATGGGTTTGCCCATTGAGTTCAACAAGTTGCCCGGGGGCGAAGACTCTATCCGGATGTATGGGGCGGCTCCCCTTCCCAAGGTGCCGGATGAGATTAAAAAAGCCATCGATGAGGCTGATTGCACATTATATGGCTCCAACTCCAACAAGAATTTCTCCCGGATAGCTCTCGGTTATCTTCGGTGGGGTTTGGATTGTGGGTGCCATCTACGGCCGATCAAATATCTTAAGGGAGCAAGGAGTGCGCTGAAGAATCCGGAAGGTATTGACTGGGTTATCATTCGAGAGGGGAGAGAGGGGCTGTACGTCCGGACGCAGGGAGAGCTGAAGGATCTGGCGCCCTTGGCGCACGTGCTCAAGGATCGGGATGGGAAACCTTTGAATTGGCAAGCGAAAGGGACGTATGCGCTTCGGGTGACAACGGAAGAGAATACCCGGAAAATCGCCAGGTTTGGCTGCGAAGTGGCACGGAAGCGAAAAGCCCAGGGTTACCCGGGAAAGGTGGCGGTAACCGATAAATATAACATGTTACACATTAATGGCGAGTATTTCAGACGAATCGCGGAAGAGGTGGTGAAAAAGGAGTACCCTGACCTGCTCTATGAGCAGTTCATTGTCGATGACTTTGCCCGGCGGGTGGTGGAGCGGGCTCACGATCTTGATGTGGTGATCATGCCCAACGAGCATGCAGACGTATTGTCAGACGCTGCGTCGGCCACAGTAGGAGGATTGGGTTTTGGATATAGCGGCTGTTATGGGGATAAATACGCCTATTTTGAACCTAGCGCCGGTTCTTTCCCCCGGGCCAAAGGTTTAAATATCATCAACCCCACCGCTATGCTTTTATCCTCTGTTCTCATGCTGCAATATTTGGGGTTTGCGAAAGAAGCTCAGCGTTTAGAAAATGCGGTAAAGGCGGTCTATGAAGAAGGGAAGGTTCTAACCCAGGATCAAGGGGGCAAAGCTAGCACCACCCAGTTCTGCGACGCCGTGGCCGGAAAATTATAGATATTTCGCCGTTCGCGGCTCAAGGTTCAAAGAAGAGCTATTTGCAAGGAACCACCGGAAGAGGGAGGGGCGTTCTTCGCCTTGGGGGAGAAACTCAAGCTGGTGGGAAAAGCCCTCCTGGAAGCCTTTATTCTGGGGATGGAGGTCCATGGCAAAGTGGGATTCGGGTACTCCACCCAGCCTTTTCACAGTACTTCTATCTACGGCAGTCTGGGGGCAGCTGCCTCTGCCTCCAAGATGTTAGGTCTGACCGTGGAGCAAACCCGGATGGCCCTGGGAATTGCTGGCTCTGGGGCAGGGGGACTGGGGTGCAATGTGGGAACCATGACCAAGCCTCTCCATGCCGGCAACACCGCCAGAAACGGCCTGGTCGCGGCTCTGCTTGCCAGGGAGGGCTTTACTGCCAGCAGTAACGTCATAGAAGATCGCCGCGGGTTTAGCGATGCTTTCATCGGGGAAAAGTATGGAGCAGAAGAAGCCACCTCCAACCTGGGAAAGCCATTCCATATCCTTTCTCCGGGCGTGGGAGTCAAAACCTACCCCTGTTGCTACCTGAATCATCGCCCGTTGGACGCCCTCTTCCAGATAGTGATGCAGCACAATATCTGCTATGAAAAAGTGGAAAGCGTCGAAGTTTGGGTACCCCATGAGCATTTTCTTAATAATCCCAGCCCCCAGACAGGCCTGGAAGCCAAATTCAGTCTCCAGTACAACCTGGCAGCAGCACTCCTGGATGGGAAGATTACTATTGATACCTTCCACGAAGAGAAGATTCCCCGGCCTAAGGTCAAGGAAGCCATGAAAAAAATTAAGCTTGAAATCCATCCGGAGGTACCGGCAGATTACACCCAATGCTTTCATCCAGTAACCGTCAAACTAAAAAACGGGAGAACTTTTACCCGCCGGATTGACGCACCGAAAGGGCACTGGGAGAACCCTCTGACTTATGAAGAACTCCTGGCCAAATACCGAAATAATGCCCATTTGGTGCTCCCGCCCGATCTTACCGAACGGTCAATCGGGTTAATGCAGAAGCTGGAGGAGCTGGAGGGGATAGAAGAGCTGGCTGCAATATACGTGTATAAAGGGTTCTAAGGTTCCGGGGTCCAAAGACGTATCGGTTTTACCGGTATTTCCCTCGAACCCTTGAACTTCACCAAAAACAGGGGGTGACCGGATGCAGGAAGAATTTAAAGTAGCTGTTACCGGCGATGCCATTATCAACAGAAGAATATCGGTCTGCCGGGAAGAGAGGTTTTTGTCCCTGATCGACGTCATCCGGGATACCGATGTGGCCTATACTCATTTTGAAACCCTGGTCCATGACTACGAAGGGCCGGAGCTATATCCAGCCGCAGAGGCGGGTTGGACCTGGATGCGCTCGCCCCATTTTGTCGTCGAGGAGCTGAAATGGGCGGGGTTCAAAATCGTATCCCACGCCTCGAATCATTGCCTGGACTATTCATATGGCGGGCTGATGTCAACCTGGAAGGCCCTGAACGAAGCTGGCCTGCCGTTCGCCGGTACCGGCAGGCATCTCGGGGAGGCTAGAGACGCAGCTTACTTGGAGACAGCTAAGGGGCGGGTAGCCCTGATATCCATGTGTTCCTCCTTTACTGGATGGGCTAGGGCGGGAGAGACAAGGCGGGATGTGAAAGGGAGACCCGGCCTCAATCCCCTTCGCTTCTATTATATGGTCGATCCAGAGATTTTGGAAACGATCAAACAACTTGCCACTAAAATGGGGTGGTGGATAACCAAGGTTGGCCAAGAATGGTTGTTGAACCCGGCGGGCCTGCACAACACGGTCTACAGGTTTGTGGAAAGCCGGGAACCGGGAATCTCAACCGCGGCCGATGAAGATGACGTGGATGGCAACCTGCGGTCAATGCAGAACGCCAAAAGGCAGGCCGATTATGTGCTCGTGCACCTTCACAACCACGAATGGGACCCGGAGGAAGGTATCCATAAACCCCCAAAGTTTACTCCCCCTTTCGCTCGAGCCTGCATAGATGCCGGAGCTGACGTGTTTATTGCGGAGGGAAGTCATGCACCGCTCCGGGGAATTGAGCTGTATAAGAACAAAGCTATCTTCTACGACCCCGGAGACTTCATAACGATGAGTGGTACTGTAACCAGACTTCCTTCTGATTCCTACTTCCGGCCGGGATATGATCCAGAAATCCGGAAGTGGCAGGCCACAACCGCAGACAACTTCGATGCCCGATCCGCCTTACCCAAACCTCTAAAGCCGCCGGGAGGGTACCGTACTGCCCCGGTTGGCGGTGGTGTGGTAGGTGTTTGTTCTTTTGGTGAGGGAGGGAAATTAGTCAGCCTCAAACTTTACCCCTTTAGCTTCTTTCACGAACCCCGCCTACGAGGTGGAATCCCGGTGATGGCAGATCATGAGACGGGCAAAAAAATTATCGATTACCTGGGCAAATTATCCGCCCCATTCGGGACGAAGGTTGAATACCAGGATGGAGTGGGCATCGTGAAACTGTAGCAGATTTTTCATACCTTCTGCGACGAGGCCTCGCGGGTTGCCGAAAAAGGGGAATGCTGCTATACAACAAAAAATCAAATTCCGTTAAAAAAGGAGGCCTTTCATGCGTGCACAGGTTGTTCTAACATCGGCCGAATCCAAGAAACTCATCGCCAAAGGGATTCTCCAGATGGATAAAGTGAAGGCGGCTCTTCAGAAGGGATTAGTAGCCATCCATCCCAGCAGCACCACCTACTTCATAATGGAGGAATTGGGCTGCCCCCGTCCCTCGGAGGTTTGGGTCTGCGGCTGGATCATCCCCAAGGGCACTTGTGTCAGCGGGGAGGTTTTGGAGATCAGCAAGAGGGAAGGTCCTATGGAAAATATCCTGGATTTTCCCCATACCTGGGTTTTCAGAAAGGGTAAATTTCAATCAGGGATGAAATTGGGCGAAATTTTGCAGGAGATGGATGTGAATGACGTCTACATTAAAGCTGGCAATGCCCTGGACCTGCAAGGGAATGTCGGGGTCATGTTGGCACGCTTGGATGGGGGAACCATCAGCCGGGTTATAGGAGCAGCCAGGGGCAAAGGGTTTGAGATCATCCTGGGGATAGGGCTGGAAAAGCTTATCCCTCTCTCCATTAAAGAGGCCTCTAAAGAAGCTGGGGCCAGGAAGATGGACTATGCCATGGGTATCCCAGTTGGCTTGATCCCCGTTGACGGGATCACGGTGACGGAAATTCAGGCCATAAAAATGCTCACGGGAGCGGAGGCGATTCCTATTGGTAGCGGTGGCCTGGCTGGGGCGGAAGGCTCTACGACTCTGGTCATCAAGGGGGAAGAAGAACAAGTGAAAAAGGGCATCGACCTGGTAAAGAGCGTCAAAGGAGCCAAACTTCCGAACCCCAGAATTTACGAGTGTTCTGAATGCTCCCACGGAACTTGCCAGGCCAATAAAAGGAGGCCTTAATTTTCATAAAAAAAATAAGCGCTCCCTTACCCCTTGTCTCTCCTCCAATTCGGAGGAGAGGGTAGGGGTGAAGGGGAAAGGTCTTTTTCATGGTTCACGGGTATTGAACCCGAGGGGCGGGACAGAGTCTATAGCCTTGAAAATTCTGGAAGCCCTGGCGCTTGACCCGGATAGAGATATGCGACGTGAGCGTTTGAGCTTATCCGCGTTTGTTGGGGCCATAAAAGATAACAAGATTGGCCCTTTCTTCTGGATCGGAGGGCTTCCCACCGGGGGGATATTGGACTTAGCCAGCTCCCCAGGATTCCAGATCAACCTCTTGGCCCATGACGGCCTCTTGGAAAAGATCAACAAGAAATATGGGCCAAGGTACCACCGGTATGTCATCCCTAAAGAAACCTACCCGGGGATGGCTCATCCCCAGTCAGTCATCGCCACCGGCAATCTCCTGCTCTGCCGTGAGGAAATGGAAGAAGAGATAAGTTACCAGATCGTCAAGGCCATCTTCGAACATCGGGAATAATTAAGAGCAGTTCACAAGAAGGCAGAAAAAATAACCCTCGAGAACGCGGCGAGCAGTTCTCCCATTCCCTTTCATCTTGGTGCGATCCAATACTACCAAGAGAAGAAAGTTTAGCCGAAATAAAAACTTGCCGGAGTGGCCATTAAAGATGGCTGCGATTTCTAAAAAGGCAGAAAGCAAAGGAGCATTGATGCCGGTCTATGAATTTGAATGTAAGAATTGTGGGAATAAATTTGAAACTTTGATTCGTTCCCACGACCCAGGAAATATTCGTTGCCCTGTATGTGGGAGCCGTAGGGTGACCAGAATCGCGTCTATATTTAGCTGCTTCGGGGTGCAGCTGACCAAAAGATTGAGGATGGAAGCAGAAGATGGGCTGAAAAGAGAGAAGAAATATTGAGAATCTCTATTCCGGTGAAAATTCAGGGAAAGGAGTAAATAACCATGTGCCATTGGTGTAATCAGCACGGGGATCGGGATCAAAAATGGTATGAAAAACATGAAAACTATCTTTTCAATAAAGTGTTTGGGACTCCAGAGGATCAAGAGAGGGTCAAGCAGGAAATGGTAAGAACTTTTGCGGATACGGAATGGAGATATTCCGAGGTTGAATTTATCCGGAATCCCGATTTTCTTAAGGCCCGAGCTAGCAAAGGTTTTGGCTCTCAGATCATCACCAAAGAAGAAATGCTAAGGATATTAAAGATCGCTGATGAAGCCACGAAAAGAGAAGACAGCCTCATGGTTGCAGGTCATTGCCCTTGCCGATTGGTATATGAAGGAAAAAGGGACTATGTGTGCATTGGATTCGGGCTGCCCGTAAGCCTGTCCATGGAAATTGGCTATGGAAGGCTACCAGGAGAAGGTTTAACCGAATACGGAGGAGCGGAATGGAAAAATGTGCGCAAGGAGTTAAGAAAAGGGGCAAAGGTTCCCTTAAAATATGAAGAGGCTGAGGGGCTCATTGATGAGTGGGAAAAGAGGGGATTATGGCATATCGTGATGAGTCGAGGTCGGCTGCCTCTGATTGAGGCCATTTGTAATTGCGAAAGGAGGTACTGCACCTACTGGATGAATCGATTTCGCAGTGGAGTCAAGGAGTATGTCCTCAAAGGACATTATGTCGCCAGGGTGAATCCACTCAAGTGTACAACCTGTGGGCATTGCTTCGACAAGTGTCAGTTCGGAGCGCTTCATTATTCCAAAACCTCTGACAATGTAGATATTGACATGTATATGTGTTTTGGCTGTGGTCTGTGCCATAGTGCCTGTCCCAATGAAGCCATCGAATTCGTTCCCCGAGCAGAAATCCCGGGAATTCAAAACTTATGGTAGGAGAAAAAAAATGGAAGTAAAAATACACATTGACAAGGATAATTGTAATTATTCCATGTACGATCCGACAGGATGTAAAAAGTGTCTCGAGATCTGCCCCCCGAAAGTATTTGCGACCCGACCCAACAAGAAAAGAGATTTTTCTATTCCCAAAGAAAAAAGAGTGGACCCTACCATTTGGATTTTACTGACTCCTTGGGCAGATTATTGCAATGGATGTGGGGCTTGCGTGGAAGCCTGCTCCAAGGGGGCCATTACGATTCAATTTGGGGAAAAAATCATTGCTCCCAAGAAGGCGGCCTCCGGAGGCGGATCTTCTTAATCAGGGCTATCGATCCTAATCGTGGGAAAAGATTCTCCGGAGGAGTTTCCGCATAATAAAAGATCTACGATTCCCCTGCCTTAAGGCGGAAATAGATAGGTTGATGAAAGCTAAAATCTGAGGCTCTTGAGAAATTTTGCCTACCCATTGCGGTCAGAGGGAACCCCTGTTGAATTGTAGGAGGTGCGGATTATGAATTTTAAATTATCGGAGGAGCATGAGGCGATCCGCAATATGGCGCGAAATTTTGCCGAGAAGGAAATCATGCCGGTTGCGGATGAATACGACCGCCAAAATATCTTTCCCAGGGATATGATCAAAAAAATGGGGGAATTAGGCTTTTTTGGAACTTTGATCCCCGAAGAGTACGGAGGAACCGACACAGGTTTCTTGGCCATGTGCTTAGTGACCGAAGAAATCTCTCGGGCCAGCAGTTCCATTCGTGGCGCCATCAATATGCAGTGCGTGGGAACTGCCTATAATATTCTAAAAAATGGAAGCGAGGAACAGAAACAGAAATACATTCCCGCCCTGGTTTCGGCCAAAAAATTGGGGTGCTTTGCCATAACGGAAGCCAACTCCGGTTCGGATGTTCTATCCATGAAGACCAGAGCCATTCCCCAAGGGGATGGTTACATCCTGAACGGAGTGAAAACCTGGATCTCTTATGCACCCGTTGCCGGTGTGGGAATTATTTATGCTTATACCAACCCGGAAGCAAAAAGCAAAGGTCTTTCAGCCTTTATCGTGGAAATGGATAAACCCGGAATCACGGTCCGGGTGCTGGAAAAAATAGGGAGCCATTCTTTTCCCACCGGAGAGATCAGTTTAGAGGATGTCAGACTCCCCAAGGAAAGTATTTTGGGAGGGCCGGGGGATGGAGCACGGATTCTTTTTTCCTCGCTCCCGGACACGCGCTTGGGGTGTGCGGCTGGGGCCTTGGGACTCGCTCAAGCCTGCTTAGACAAGAGTATTGACTATTGCCAAAAAAGAGAACAATTTGGAGTTCCGATAGCCAACTTCCAGATGAATCAAGCGGTCATCGCGGAAATGGCCACCCTGATCGAAGCTAGCCGCCTCCTCGTCTATCGGGCAGCGTTACAAAAAGACGATGGTTTCAAGGGTAACGTCTTGGAAACTT
Organism: Pseudomonadota bacterium; assembly: GCA_018819135.1. Lineage (GTDB taxonomy): Bacteria > Desulfobacterota > SM23-61 > SM23-61 > SM23-61 > JAHJQK01. The sequence continues at coordinate 50,139 of JAHJQK010000132.1, forward strand.
CTTATGCCAAATATTTTTCGGCCAATGTGGTAGTTCAGGTGCCAACTTGGCTATGGAAATTTTTGGAGCCTACGGATATTCCAGTGAATATCCCATAGGCCGGTTTTTGAGGGATGCTAAGTTTTATCAAATTGTAGAAGGGACTTCCAACATCCATCGGATGATCATAGGCATGGATTGTCTGGGCTTGCGCAAGGCGAATATTCCTTCTCCCCCTCGGGCAAAATAAAGAATTCGTATCCGAATGTCCAGAAAAAACGAATCATGAGGCAAATAGAATCTTTCCCGGAGAGAGAGGAGATTTATTTGCCAATTTACTTTCCCTTTTTCGATGGGAAGAGATGAGAAGGAGTTGCTCATCGAAGGGAAGAATTTTGGTGGGAAATTTGGTCGAAGGAGAGGATCATTCCATTCAATTAGGAGGGCAGACATGAAGTCCATGGGAAAAAACGAAAAGGGTTCCCTTCTCATTTTTTCCTGTTGACCACTCTTTCTTTGTTGTTCTCAATTTCTATAGCCCTAGCCGCCTATCCTGAAAAGCACTTACAGGGATATGGGCCTTATTGGGCTGGGAGAGAAACAGACATTGCCATTCAACTTTTGGCCAGCGTTTTACGAGATAGGGGACCCTTGCCGATGGAACCCTCCTTTTGCCAATCTGTGGCTAGTGAGCTTCGATCGCTAAGCCGAGGGAGATCTATCCCTTATCTTCTTAAAAAGAAACCGGGGTAAAAAAATTTTTGAAAGGAGGTTGTAATTGATGAGCAATCCAAAGTACAAAGAGGGACTAAAAATTAGAGAAGAGGTTTTCGGGAAGGAGCATGTTGACAAATCGACGGCTGAACAAGATGAATTTTCTCGCCCGTTTCATGAGCTATCGACAGAATACTGTTGGGGGACAGTTTGGGCGCGTCCGGGGCTTCCGCGAAAGGTTCGCAGCTTAATCAATCTTGCTATGCTAACAGCCCTGAACCGGTCACAACAACTGGAATTACATATCCGAGGCGCTCTCAATAACGGTTGTACGAAGGAAGAAATATGTGAGGTCTTTCTGCAGACAGCAATCTATTGTGGTATTCCTGCTGGGGCCACTAGTTTTCGGGTAGCAAAGGAAGTTTTTGGCAAAATGGAGAAGGAAGGAAAGAAAAAGTAGAATTAAGGAATGGGGGTATGCACTTGACTCAAGTGACCCCAATATGTTGTGTTCCCGGACTTGGCGGGGCCGTGTATACCCAGTTGCCAGCGCTCGGCTGCTGGTACCTCGAGCCACAAGGTTTCAGAACGGCTGGCTGGCCGAACCAGTCGCACCCCTGTGGAGCCGCAGGCTTTTCGGATTGCGGAGCGATCCGAAAAGCCTCTCCTACACTCCATCGGGAACGACGCGACGATCCACTGGATGCCACGCCGGCATTCGGGTCTGCAACCAGCGCAGATGGACCGCCCGGTCACAGAAAAACGCCGAGATGCGGCCAGGCCTAAAACACAAAATCTTGTATGAACTTGAGTGATGTGCATACCCCCATTATACAATTGCTCCAAGAGAAAGCAGGTAAATTTTTGGCCATTTTTTTGCTTGACATTGGTTATTGGCGGTTGTTTAATGTATAACATGATGAGAACCAAAAAGATAAAAAGAGTCCTTGAAGATAAATTTGTTGAAGACTGGGAGAAAGAATTAACCCAAATAATGCGTGAATGGGTTAAAAGACAAAAAGTTACTATTTAAGCAGATGGCCAAAAACCTTTTTATGGAAATTTCATATAGAATGCTGGGGGAAATAGGAATTGGCGGTCAAAAAGTAGATAAAAAGGGCGGAAACTATTTTACGCAAACAGACCCTAAAAACACCTCTCCCCACGCCCCCTCTAAACCCTCCAGCCTTCTTGACCAATACTCTTCAGGTAATCCGGGCCAAGGCCTCCTCATACTCCACCCGATAAAACCAACTCCTCTCCTGCTTCAAAATCCATCTCCCAGCCGTCTTGATCAAACGGGCCGGAATCAAAAACAACCTCTCCCGAATGGTCTGCATCATCCTTTTAACTTTCTCCTGATGCAAAACCCCTTCTTTAAAAAAATTCATCAAATTGTACCCCAGCATCAAAAGCTCAAAATACGCATAATTGCCGGCATACTGATGCGAAATCACCTTGTCCAACCCAAAACCATAAATCCCCTCTTTAATAAAATTCTCACAGCAAGCCCGCTGATTGTAAAACCTCCACACCTCCTCCGCAACCAGCGGACCATTGGTTACGATGACTTGGTAATCATAAAGAACTTCTTCCATCGCCAGAAGCTTCAACTGCTTCTTGGGAAACTCTCCCCTCTTTACTCTCTTCCGAATCACCACCAGCCGCAGAAGAATTCCTTTCTCCAGCACATACTCCAATTCGCTAACGGCAACGCCCCAACCACCTTCAGACCATCCAAAAAGCGGCTGATGGTCGATTGCACCGGAAAAGAAACCAGTCCGGCAATCTTCTGAAATACCTTATCTGTAGCCAAAACCTCCGTTTGACTCGGCCGGGGATAACCCAAAAACATCCCGTACAAGAGACTCACCAACATCGAACCAACACTGTATTTACAATCCCTGCGCCCTTCGATCTGAACTTCTTGCTCAATCTTCTCATGGATGTGATGGCGTTTAAAAAATTTCCGGATCAGTCCCGCTCCCCCAAAGCGGGTCAAGTTTTTCCCTGTAAATTCTTCGGTAACGGTCTCTACTTTCTGATTGTCGATCTGATCTTTTTGCGATATACTTTTCTTCACCTTTTAAGTGCCTCCTCTATAGCGTTTAAGGTCTTGAATCAACCTTATTTTACTATAGTCGGAGGCACTTTCATTTAAAAATATGATAGACTCATGCATTTTCTGGGTTTAAATATAAAACATCATAAGGTGAACCCCGAGTCGAACTATACTATTTTGCCAAGGATTTCGAGGCAAGCGAAAAAGAGTAAAAAGTAAACTTTATTTTGCGGTGTTCCCTTAGTATTGAACAGGCTCAATTAGAGTGATTTGATTTAGAGAGGAGGGTAACGATGAAGGGTAGGATAAAAGGTGGGTATATGGGGAAAATATTAAGGGTAGATCTATCCAAGCGGAAGATCACCGAGGAAGATTTGCCGGGTGACGATGTTTTGAAGAAATACATCGGTTGCTGGGGTCTCAGTTTGAGATACCTCTACGACATGCTGCCTCCAGGGTTTACGCCCGCGGATCCTGAGAATCCTTTGGTGTTTATGACCGCTCCCCTAACCGGACTCAATCTGCCAGGCGCCACCAACATTACCCTGGCGACCAAGAATTTTGATACGGGATTTACCGTAGGACGTTCCCACACCCACGGCAGGTTTGGTAATTTCGTGAAGGCGGCTGGCTATGATGGCGTCATTATTACCGGCAAGTCTGAAAAGCCGGTATATCTGTGGATCCATGATGGGCAGGCAGAGCTTCGTGAGGCCAGTCATCTCTGGGGGAAAACGGACACCCATGAAACGGAGGACGCAATTCAGGGGGAACTGGGCAACCCCCAAATTAGCGTTGCCGCCATCGGACCCTGCGGAGAAAATTTGGTATACGGTGGCGCCATCATGAATGATAAAAACCACGGGTTTTGCCATTCGGGTGGAGGCTCGGTGATGGGGTCCAAAAGGCTGAAGGCCATCGCGGTCTATGGGGGAAAACCGGTTCCCGTGGCCGATCCGGAAAAGCTGGCTTCTTTGAGGAAAGAATGGCTGGGAGAGCGTTTGAAGCATGACGGCAATGTTGGTTGGAAGATCATGAGAAATCAATTTCTCCGAAAAAATGAATATCGGGGCAGGCTGAAGGAGGCTGGTTTTTGTGGTAAGAATTTCCGCATCAATCAGTTGGTTGATTTTGGCCTGGGCTGGGGTAAGTTTAAATATACGGCTAAACCCTGTCCCCACTGTCCCATCGGTTGTCCTTATGACGTAGAAATAACGACCGGGCCTCATAAAGGCCATATATCTACTCTGTCGGGTGGGGGTGAGGCTCTGGAAGGCGCAGGTTCGATATTGGAAATTACGGAACCGGGTGCCTCCATGTATCTCACCGATGTGTATGACCATTTGGGAATCGAGGGGAGCTCGGCGGGTTGTACGATTGCCATGGCCATGGAGGCCTTTGAGAAGGGTTTAATCACCCAGCAAGATACCGATGGTTTGCACTTGAAATGGGGAGATGACCAAGTGGCAGAGGCCCTGGTGAGGAAGATGGTTCAGCGGGAAGGCTTTGGCCAAATTCTTGCGAAGGGAATCAAGGAAGCAGCCGAGATTATTGGTGGCGATGCTCCAAGCTTTGCTGTTCATATCAAGGGTTCAGGGATGAATCTTCACGATTGGAGGAACAGCTGGGGGACCCTCCTGGGGCAAATCGTTAGCAGCGGAGCTGGCTGGCCCGCGCAAGGTGCTGATTTATTTGGTTTTCCTCAGCCAGACGCTGGATATCCTGAAGCCACCAACCCCTTCGATCATAAGGGGAAACCCATGGAGGCAAGAAAAACAGGAATCGTAAAGTTTCTGAACGACTCCACCGGTACTTGCATGCTGATTACCTCGGGCTTCAAGGGTGCGCTGTCGCTCACTGCGGAGACTCTCACCGCCGTTACTGGTTGGGAATGGTCAACGGACGAAATGTATGAGATTGGTGAGAGGGTGATGCAATTGGAACGGGCCTTCAATGTAAGGCATGGACTCAAACCGGAAGACGATTGGAATGTCTCAGACAGAACAGTTTCTGCCCCTCCCGATGGCCCAGCGAAAGGCATGTCCATCAAACCTAACCTGGAGGGCATGGTCAAAGAGTACCACAGACTCATGGGGTGGGATGCGCAGACCGGGAAACCCCACATATCCACCCTGAAAAGGATAGGCCTTGATGATGTGATAAAGGATTTATGGGGTTAGAGTTTCTTTGCGGGGAGACTACTTCATATATTCTCCCTTCTGTTTGCCTTATTGGAGCTTAAGGGGTGGAGGCAAGACTTCTTCTGAGAAGCCTATCTATAAATTCCCGGAAGGCTTGGAGGGACCATGGGTAAAGTACATCTCCCTGCCACCTTCTATTATTACGGTGGTGTAAAGACCGGTTTATATTTCCGGTCCAAAGCACAAAAACCAATAGGAAAGGAGAGAGAAATGGGCAAGACAGGAATACGGGTAGCAGTAAGTTTCTTGGTAGTATTGGGTTTGCTTATGGCCGCAACCATAACACAAGCACAAACACCTAAAGTCGCTAAGCCCGAGGTCATTCATTGGAAAGGACAGAGCTTTACCGCTTTAAATCCGGTACCTTTTGGTCCCTTTCCCGCAGGGTATGCAGGTGCTTCGGGTGGATTAAAGATGTGGATGGAGTGGCTAAAGCAGGCCAGTGGCGGGCGTCTGGTGATTGATTGGGCAGAGCCAGGAGCCATTTTCCCCATTACCGAGGCGGATATCGCTGTGGGCAAAAATGTGGTTCAGATTGCCTTAACTTACGGGGGCTACTATGCGGGGAGAATACCGGAAAGCGACATAGAAACGAGCGGCGTCTTTCAATGGGAAAATGAGGCACAGCAGTTTGAATGCCTGCACAAGTATGGGTTGTATGGGGCAATTCAAAAAGCCTACGCCAAGCACAACCTAAAGTGGATCCCCTTTCACAGTGATGCTATTGTCGGCATAGGAACTACTTTCCCGGCATCCAACCCTGCGTCCGTCAAGGGCAAGAAGATAAGAGCACTTGGTATGTGGTCACATTATGTTCATATGCTTGGGGGCAGCCCTGTGTCGCTTCACTGGGGAGAAATATACATGGGCATGAAACTGGGTACCATTGATGGATGGATAGCTGGGGTTGCCGCCCTGGAGGACCTTAAGCTGAAAGAGGTCACGAAGGGGTGTGTTTATTACCCCAGAATCTCATCAGCCACCACCAGTCTCATAATTAACATGGATGCGTTTAAGGCATTGCCTCAAGATTTGCAAGATTTGCTTGATAGAGACAGCCCATATATTACTTACGCCGCGTCCAGTATTTGGAACAATCAGTGTAACTGGATTTTGAAGAATTCCGAGAAGAAGTACGGAATGAAACTGTATGCCTGGTCTAAGGAAGATGCAGACCGGCTAATTCAACAGGCTGTGGATGAAATTTACCCTAAAATAGCGGCCAAAAGCAAAGGGTGCGCGGAGCTGCTGGAAATCGTAAAGAAGCAGATGAAGGACTATGGAAGAATAAAATAATCTTAAAAAAGAGTAAGATATGGATCCTTACATGGGGGGAAAATTATTCCCCCCTATTTTGTGAGTACTTTTTCCAAGATATTTTTCTCTTGGAAAAGAGGGGTGAGTTGGAATGTTAAAAAAAATATGCCAGAGCATCGATTCTCTAAACGAATGGACCGCAAAGATTGGCTGTTGGCTGATTATTTTTCTCACGTTCCTGGTGACCGTGGAGGTCATCCTCAGGTATGGGTTTAACAGACCTTCGATATGGATATGGGATGTGAACGTACAGCTTCTCGGCACGATCAGCATTCTCGGCGGAGGATATGCTCTCCTCCACGGCTCCCATATTGGGGTAGATGTTATGGTAGAGCGTCTTTCCTCAAGGAAAAGGGCAATCTTAGAACTTGTGACTTCTTCCCTTTTCTTTTTGGCCGTGGGTGTACTTTTGAAGGAAACGACAGCAGCGGCATGGGTTTCAGTACAAACAAGAGAAAAATACTTCAGCTTTTGGATGCCCCCCATCTATCCTTTCAAGGTTGTTATGGCGGCTGGGATCCTTTTCCTTTTGCTTCAGGGGATCGCAAAGTTTATAAGGAACCTCATGATAGTTACTTCTCATGAGGCATCAGGGGTAAAACATGAGTGAAATGAGCCATGGGATTATAGGGATTATCATAGGGCTTTCTTTCTTAGGATTATTGGCCACAGGATTTTCCATTGCTTTTGCCATGCTAACCATTGCCACAGTGGGTTACCTTGTTTTCGTCGGTCCCGAGGCACTCCACGCAATTTTTCCCCTCGCCTTCAATATCATAACGACAGACATTTTTATAGCCGTTCCTCTTTTTATCTTTATGGCCAATGTATTTGAAGTTTCAGGCATCGGCGGGCGCATGTACGATGCCATGTATAAATGGATGGCTGGTTTAAGGGGCGGCCTGGCCATAGGAACTGTATTGATTTGCACTTTGATAGCCGCTATAACCGGATTGGCAGCAACGGGCACAGTAATCGGGGGTCTGTTGGCATACCCTGAGATGAAAAAACGAGGTTATGATAAAATGATCTCGATAGGGCCGATTATGGCCGGTGGGGCCTTAGGTCCCCTCATTCCCCCCAGCGTTCCGATGATCATCGTTTCTTGTCTCACCACTGTATCCGCAGGAAAGCTCTTTATGGCGGGGGTTTTCCCCGGAATCATCTGCTCCCTACTTTTTTGTCTCTACATAGGGATAAAATGTCTTTACAACAAGAACCTTGCTCCTCCCATTCCCATTGCAGAAAGAGCGAACTGGAAGGAAAAAATTAACTCCCTTTGGGGCCTTCTACCTCCCATCTTATTAATCTTCTTGGTGTTAGGAGGGATATACCTGGGTGTTTGCACTCCCAGCGAAGCTGGAGGGGTGGGAAGCGCTGGTGCCCTAATATGCGCTATTGCCTGCCGTAATCTTACTTGCAGAAAATTACTGATGGCCACGATGAACACCTTTAGAGTGAATGCCATGGTGATGTGGCTTGCGATAGGAGGTTCGGCCTTTGCCTCCCTTACCGGAATCACAGGGATCAATCGCGGTGTGAGTAACTTTTTGGGCTCATTGTCAATGAGTCCGAATGGAATAGTACTGGTCATGCTTGGGATTGTGTTTATTTTGGGAATGTTCATAGACATTATTGCCATCGTAATGATTTGTCTTCCTATTATGATGCCGGTAATCATCCAAATAGGTTTCGATCCCCTATTTTTTGCTTTTCTCTTTACCATGTGTCTCATTATTGGCATATTAACGCCCCCGTTTGGTTATAACCTGTTCTATTTCAAAGGATTAGGTTATGAAGAAGTATCAATGATGGATATTTATCGAAGTGTCACCCCTTATATTGTGTTAATGACAATTGCTATGATTTTATGCTTGCTATTTCCCCAAATACCTCTTTGGCTTCCCAATAAAATGATTAAATAAACAGGCTCTTTTCCCCCTTGGGATAAAATGAAGATTTACCGCCAGGAATGCTTGTGATAAAAGGTTAGGAACTGTTGTGCTATCTTCGGGGTAGACCGTTTCCCCCTTGGGTCCTGAGCCCGTGGGTGAGCTTGGGTCGCCCCGAAGCTCTCTCCATAGCCCGGACAGTTGCCAGGGACCATTCGGGATCCCGCATCTTTTGCAAGGAAGGGTAGAAGGAGAAGCGCCTATGAAGTTCCCAGAATGTTTTGTTGGAATCGATGTATCCAAAGAGACCCTCGATGTTGGGATCCGCCCAACGGGAGAAGGAAGGAAGTTTGCCCATAACGAAGAAGGTTTATCGGAGATGGCCGAGTGGTTCCAATCGTTAGGCCCCCAGCTAATCGTTCTGGAGGCCACGGGAGGATTGGAGACGGAACCTCTGCACGTCCTCATTGCTCGAGGCCTTTTCCCGGTGCTCATGAATCCCCGACAAATCCGGGATTTTGCCAAGGCTACGGGAACCCTGGCCAAAACCGACAAGATCGATGCCCAGATCATCGCTCGTTTTGCCGAAGCGGTCCGGCCCGAGGTTCGACCGCTTTCCACCCCGGAGGCACAGGAGTTGGAAGCTCTCAATACGCGGCGTCGACAGATCGTCGGCATGTTGACGGCAGAAAAGAACCGTCTCTGCACGGCTCCACCGTGGATCCGCAAGGAGATCCAAGCCCACCTTCGATGGCTGGAAAAATGCTTAGACAAAGTGAATAAGGAACTGAGGGATCGGATCAAAAAGAACCCTCTTTGGCGGGAGAAGGACGAAATCCTGCGCAGTGCTCCAGGAGTGGGTCCGACGACGTCCACGACCCTGCTAAGTGACTTGCCCGAGTTAGGGACGGTGAACGGGGGAAGGAGATATCGGCCTTAGTCGGCGTAGCTCCTTTGAATCGGGACAGCGGTTTGTTTCGAGGGCGGAGGATGATTTGGGGAGGCCGGGCCGTCGTGCGCAATGCATTATTGAACAACGGATTGAAACGACTTTTCAAGTCGTCTCAATCCTTATAGGTTTCGTTTCCCAAGCAGGGGGAGCATTCGGTAGGGGTTGATCGTCAGTATTGTGGGGCCTTGGGGAAGGTGGCCAATTGTCAAGTGGCGGTCACCCTGGATTTGGGGACTGAGGAATCCAGTATTCCATTGGATTGGGCTTTGTACCTTCCGGAGGAGTGGGTAGAGGACCCCCAGCGCCGAAAAGAAGCGGGCATACCGGAGGGAATTTCTTTTAAGGCCAAACCAGAGTTGGCTTTGGAGCTGATCGATGAAGTCCTTGGTTGGGGGCTGCAAAAGCGTGTGGTCCTGAGCGATTCTGGGTATGGGGAATCTTATGAATTTCGTCAGGGGTTGCGGGGCAGGGGTTTGGATTATGTTCTCCAGGTGGGAGGGGACCTTACCGCCTGGACGGAGGATCCTCATCCCAAGGAGATGCCCACGAAAAGAGGGGGAGAAATTCCTCGCAAGCGGCTTTATGCGAAAGACCTTCCTCCTTACAAAACCCTGAAACAAATCGCCGAAGATCTGTCTTCCAAAGCCTGGAAAAACGTTACTTGGAGGGAAGGAACGAAAGGGCCCCTTCGGTCCCGATTTGTTCGGATTCTCGTTTGGCCGGCCAATGGGTTGTTGCAGGGAAAGACGATGAAAGTGAACGCCGAGGAGTTGCTGATCGAATGGCCAGAGGGTTGCGAGGGTCATATGAAATTTTGGTTTTCCAGTCTGGGGCCAAAATGTTCCTTTCGAAGGCTGGTCCGAACGGCGAAGGGGCGATTTCGGATTGACCAGGATTACCGGGAAATGAAGATGGAAGTGGGGTTGGATCATTTCGAAGGCCGTTCTTGGCAAGGCTGGCATCATCATGTGACTCTGGTGTCGATGGCCTATTCCTTTTTGGTCCTGGAAAGGATGTCCCATAAAAAAAACTTCTGGGTGGACCTTGCAGGCTGTCCGCCGGTGGATGCAGAAATTATTGCTGATGTATACAGGCATATGCCCCATCTGCGGTCGGAGAGTTTCCCTCAAGAAAATTCACCCGGATGACGACTCTTAATACTTAACGTAGTAGTACTAGGAAGAGAGATCAAAGTCCGAGTCGATTGCCCCTCCACACGATTCCCAGAAGACGTGCAAAAACCCAGGGTCGGACTCCTGACCCTCTCCCTCAAAGTGGCTGACCCCGAAGAGAGAAGTCCCCTGGGCAAAATCTTTGGAGTCGAAGAAGAACTCCAATCCCAAGGCCTTGATGTGGCAATCAAAAGAATCAACTTCCACAGCATCAGCATCGATCAAATCGACTCCTTCTTCTTCCGCTGCCGTTCGGCTGAGCTCACGACGAAGCCCAAAACTACCCTCCGATACTGAGGCACGCATCGGGGTAAGAAGAAATCCCAAAAACCCTGATAAGATGGAGAACAGAATCGGACAGCGGGAGAAAGAATTCCATCTACGTTCTTGGCCTGCTCTCGCTCCGGCAGGGGGCCCCTGAATATTCGGGAGCTGTTGGAATAGCGCAGGATCCTAAGAAGTTCAGGCGGAGGAAGAAATTTATCAAAGTTTAAATTTCGATTGACAAGCCCCCTGCTTAATGTTAAAAATTTTTAACATTTTGGCTCCAGAAAAGAAAGGCTTGCAGTTGTCAAGAGCATTCCAAAGGTCGGTTTGGACGTGGAGAGTTGCATCTCCGATGTTTTTCGCCCAAGCAGGTTCTTTATCATTCAAAGGGGGGCACTCTTCAAAATTTCATTCGAGCTGCGGCCGTAGAAACTAAAGTACATATATCGAAGGAGGAAAGAGCACCATGGGCATGACGATGGCAGAAAAAATCTTGTCCCGAGCCTCGGGGAAGAAGGAAGTGAAAGCTGGCGAATACGTCACGGCGGAGATCGACATGATCATGACGCATGACGGCTTCGGGGGCATCAGTCAGGCCTTGGAGAACATGGGCATAACCAAAGTGGCGGACGCGGAAAAGATCGTCGTCCTTTTGGACCATCAGGTTCCGCCCGGTTCTCTGGTGGCGGCGGAGTTGTACAAGCGAGTGCGGGATGCGGTCAAAAAGTTTAAGATCAAGTATTGGTATGACTGGAAGACAGGTATATGCCACCAGATCATGCCGGAGAAGGGGCATGTCCTACCCGGATATTTGATGATTGGGAGTGACTCCCACACCACCACTTATGGAGCTTTGGGAGCGGCGGCCACGGGGCTGGGGTTTTCGGATGCAGCTTATGCCGTAGCCACCGGGAAACAGTGGTTTCGAGTCCCGGAGACCATAAAATTTATCCTGAAAGGTAAGTTGCCTCGGCGAGTGATGTCCAAGGATGCGTTGTTATTCCTTGCTGGAAAGTACACGGCAGAGGTGGCCCAGTACAAGGCGGTGGAGTTCACAGGGCCAGGAGCAAGGGAAATGAGCCTGTCCAGCCGCATGACGATGAGCAACATGGGGGTAGAGATTGGGGCCAAGTTTGCTTTTTTTGAGGCAGATGAGAAAACATTAGAATTTTTGAAGGGCAGGACAACCAAACCAGTTAGCACTTTTGGCCCGGATCCGAATGCGGTTTATGAAAAAGTTTATGAAGTGGATCTGTCTGCGCTGGAACCGCAAGTGGCGTTTCCCCATACTGTGGATAAGGTGCGGCCGATTTCCGAAGGCGGGGATGTGCGGATCGACCAGGCCTTTATCGGTTCGTGTACCAACGCTCGATTGGAAGATCTGCAGGCGGCGGCGGAGGTTCTCCGGGGCCAGAAGATCCACCCAGAGGTGCGGATGATTGTTACCCCGGCCTCCATGGAGGTTTATCGAGAGGCTATGCACCAAGGTCTTTTTGATATTTTCCTTGATGCCGGAGCGATCATTCAGAATCCCACCTGTGGGGCCTGTCAGGGAGTTCATACTGGGCTTCTGGCTCCGGGGGAGAGGTGCATCTCTTCAACCAACCGGAACTTCAAGGGAAGGATGGGGAGCCCAGAGTCTGAAGTATATCTGGCTTCTCCAGTTACAGTGGCAGCTTCAGCGCTTGCTGGCCGCATTGCGGATCCGCGACGAGTTTAAGGAGGTGGAATATGGCGATCATTGTGCGGGGGAAGGTATGGAAGTTTGGGGATGATATCAATACGGATTTAATGGATCCCGGTTTTGCCCGTTCGGGGGGTTGGGAGATGACCCGGAAGTATATCCTTCATATCCATCCCAACTTTAATGCCGAGGTTAAACCCGGGGACATTATTATTGGGGGTCGGAATTATGGGTGTGGATCGAGCCGGGAGACTGCACCGTCCAACCTCAAAAAATTAGGGATTGGGGCGGTGATTGGCGAGTCCTTTGGGCGGATATTTTTTCGTAATTGTATTGCCGTAGCGCTCCCCATTCTGCAATGCTCTAAAGTTGGGGAAATGTTTACCGAGGGGGATATGGCGGAGCTGGACTTGGAAAATTCAGTGGTAAGGAATCTAACCACAGGTCAAGAAAAGAAAGGGGTTCCGCTATCGCTGATGATGATCGAGATTATGTCCAAGGGAGGGATTCTGCAGGCCTTGAAGGAGACCTTGGACAAAACTTAGCCCTATGCCGGGAAAGGAAGAGGGGGAGGATGACCAAGAAAGTTTGTGTGGTGGCGGGAGATGATGCGGCTCCAGAAGCCATGTGGCCCACGGTGGGGATTCTGGAAGGAATGGGTCTGGGTATTGAGTTCTTCAGACCTTTGACGGGCATCGAGGCGGCGAAGAAATACGGGGAAGGTCAGGGACTCCCGGAAGAAGCCAAGAGAGCCATTGATGCTGCCGACGCGACTCTTTACGGGGCTGGAGGCGGCATTACCCCGGGCACGGCCTATCTGCGATTTGCCAAAAAGTGTTGGGCCCATGTTCGGCCCATCAAATACCTCAAGGGAGCAAGGAGCCCTCTGAAGAAGCCCGAGGGGATCGACTGGGTGATGATACGGGAAGGATTGGAGGGGTTATACCCTGGCAGGGAGGGAGAGCTGAGTGAGCTAACGCCTGTCGGGGAAAGGATTCGAGACAATCGGTTGAATCAGCCCGTTCCCGTACAGGAAAAAGGCTTTTTTGCCCTCAAAGTAATCACCGAGAAGAATTCACGCAACATCGCCAAATTTGCTTGCGAGTTCGCCCGGAAGCGGAAAGCCAAAGGTTATCCGGGGAAGGTGACGGTGGCGGCCAAGTACAACCTGTTACGGAAATGTGATGAATTATTTCGCCGAATCGCAGAGGAGACGGTCCGGGAGTATCCGGACTTGAAATTCGAACAGTTCATCGTGGATGCTTTTTGCCAAAAGATAGTGCTCAACCCACACGATCTGGATGTAGTAGTTATACCGAACGAGTTAGGAGATATTCTTTCGGACGGAGCAGCGGGCACCATCGGAGGTTTAGGATTGGCCCCCAGCGGTGTCTATGGGGATAACTATGCCTATTTTGAACCCATCCATGGGAGTGCTCCGGATATTGCAGGGAAGAACATCATAAATCCCACCGCTACGATCCTCTCCGCAGCCTTCATGCTGGATTATCTGGAATTTGGGAAGGAAGCCGATCGGCTCCAACGGGCGGTGGAGAAGGTCTACCTGGAGGGCAAACACCTTACCCCCGACCAAGGAGGAAAGGCCAGCACTACAGAATTCTGTGAGGCAGTGAAGGGCAACCTGTAAGCCCAGGAATCCTTTGGCCTTGGCCATAGTAGGGAATTTTTTCTTCAGCTGATCAAACAGGCTTTTCCTTGATTTCCATGACCAAGGCTTCCTATTCAATTTCAATATGTCCTGATTGGTTGAAGAGAAAATCTCTCTTTCTTTTCACCCGATGATGTTTCTTACATTTCCTTTACCCACTCAGGGGGGAGGAATTTCCTCGGGGTTAGTACCGGGAATTTTCAGCTATTTTAAGTAGGAACCATTTCCCCCTTGTCCTTTAGAGCTGGGTCGATAACAAAGGGCCTATAGAGTTCAGAGCGACATAAACAGAGCTTCTCCTGAAGCCATTTCAAAACACGGAGAAGATATGAAGGGAGCAAAGATGGAGATCGATAAAGTGGAGACGATTCCATTTTCCATTATCATGAAGAAGCCTTCGCAGTGGGGAGCCGCGGGATTGCGGGAGGCAGCGGAGGGGATTCTGATAAGGGTGTACACCAACGAGGGGATCGTGGGCCAGGCGGAAGCCATACCGCGGCCATACATTTACGGAGAAACTTTGTTTTCCCTCAAGCATATTCTGGATGAGTGGTTGATTCCCGGGCTAGTGGGAATGGATCCCTTTGATACCGAGCGAATCCGGAATAGCTTCGCCCGGGTGGCCTGGAATCCGTCCGCGAAAGCTGCCCTGGATATGGCCTTGTTTGACATCAAAGCACAGGTCTGTAAGGTGCCCGTATATAAGTTTTTGGGAGGCTGGGAGGCTCGGGTTCCCGTAAGTTACATGGTTAGCCTGAAGTCAATTGCCGAGATGCAAGCATAGGATAGGTGTTCGCCAAAAGGAGACTGATACTTCCCCCTTGTACCGTACCTACCTCACTCTGTATTCGTTCCCCTCCTTCCAACACACCGGCTTTCAGCCACTCCCGGATGCGACGCACGATGCGTCGGTCGGCAATGCGGTGCTCGATGAACTTCGCCAGCCATTCATGGGCGAGGGTATCGAAAAACCCACGAATGTCCGCATCGAGCACCCAGTTCACCTTCTTCGTCAGAATCCCAACCGATAGAGCGTCCAACGCTTGATGCGGATTTCTCCCCGGCCTGAATCCATATGAGAATCCGAGGAAATCCAGCTCATAGATTACATTCAAGACCCTGCTGACGGCTCGCTGAACGATTTTATCTTCCAGCGTGGGAATGCCAATCGGACGCTGCCGACCATCGGTCTTGGGAATGTACACCCGAAGAACTGGATTCACCCGATACGCTCCTCGCTTCAGCCGTAAAGAAAGATCCCGAAGGTTTTCCTCCAGTTCCTCCCCATACTGCCTCCAAGTCTCCCCGTCTATCCCAGGGGCAGCGCCATGTTTCTAGGAAAGATACGCCTCCCTCAGAAGATCAACCTGGTAGACTGGTGAAAGAGCGCCGTGAACCGCTGTTTCCTATCCCTGATCGCTGCCTGACGTACCCGCTCCAGCGCACTTGGCACACTAATCCGGCTCTGCGTCCGGGACGCCTCATGCTCGGGCAGGTTCCCCTTGGCCAGCCCCCTTCCCTCCACCCCCTCCGCAGCCGCAGCCTTGTTCGGCGGTCTCTTCGGTAATATGGGGCTGTCCGACTTCCCATATCCGTCCATCATCGACTTGTGTCCTCAGACTTCCCGATGCGGCCTTCAGACCCCTCTCGCCTGAAGGCAGATATGGGACCTCCCGGTTCCCGCGTAGGGTGTTTCCGTACGTGCCCGGGGCCTACGACCGCGCAGGGCCTGAACAGATCTCGCGCTATCGACCCGCCCAGTGTTGCTTTCCACCTGTCCCATAGTGTCAGCACCCTGGAGTTGAATAGGATTTCACGGCTCCATACCCGGCCCGCACGTACCCCTGTCAACGCTTCACCTCTACCCTCACGGACAGAGGCGCATGACTCGGGGCCGATGTGGTTCGCTACGCCTTCATCGTATGACTCTTCCATTCACGACACCCTACCGGTTTTACCCGGCGCTTTCGGGACGTTGATCAAAATCATCAAAATTGTTGTTTATATGATTTGGGGAGTGTGATAATTAGAGATCATGCCTCGGCAAGCCAGATTGGATGCTCCTGGGATCCTTCATCACGTGATGATCCGCGGGATCGAAGGGCGCAATATATTTATAAACGATGGGGACCGGGAAAATTTCCTACCGCGAGTTTACTCCAAAATTGTTATAAATCCATTGTGTGCGAGGAAGATTCGTACTTATTGGAATTGGTTCGTTATATCCATCTAAATCCCTTAAGGAGTTTAGCGGTCAAGAATTTGACGGAATTAGATTCCTATAGGTGGAGTGGTCATAGTACATTAGTGGGAAAAAGCCATAACCGTTGGCAGGAAACGGGGTATGTTTGGGGTTTGTTTGGTGGTGGAAAAAGGAGAGCGGCTCGGGTCTACCGGCGATTTATGGAGGAAGTGAAAGATATAGGCAGGCATCCGGAATTGGTGGGGGGAGGGTTGCTTCGGAGTCTTGGGGGCTGGTCAAAGGTTGGTTCGCTTCGGGCCTCAGGGGAAAAAATGGAGTATGATTCCCGGATTTTGGGAAGCGGAGATTTCGTGCAGGCGATTCTGCGGGAGGCCGATGAGAATTTGGCTCGGCAGATGCGGCACAAAAAGAGGAAAGGCTTAGTTGAACGGGGGATAAAAAAGATGTGTGCGGAAGCATGGGTGAAGGAAGAAGAACTTGGGGAAGGGAGCCAAAGGAGAAAGGTAGCGGAGTTGAGATTGAAGTTAGCGTATAAAATGAATCGGGAGATGGGAATTCCCATGGCGGAGATTGCCCGCCATTTAGGGGTAGGGGCTTCAGCCATTGCCATTGCCATGGCCATCCGAAAAGAAGAGGGCGTGAAATAATTTTGAAGATTTTGAGCAACGTTATATATAGAAACAAGGAGAGGACACACTCCAAAGGGTGACATAGAAAAAAATACTTTTGTATGTTACCAGA
>JAHJQK010000133.1 GCA_018819135.1 Pseudomonadota bacterium
CAGGAACTATCAGATGTTTCAGCGGGGGATGGCGCGGTTGGGGAAGATTCACCGGGAGATCATCGACTTATTATGGAAGGTTGGAGAGACGAAGATGGAGAGAGGGGATGGGAAGTAGCTGGCACTTTTATGAGCGGGCGCAGAAGGAGGTTTATCGCAAGTTGCGGGCTCGGCAGAGGCCGGAGGCGGTGGTGGGGGCGGGTTGGGGGTTTTTGGATCATTTTTTCATTTTTCTTTTTAGTTTGGGGTTTTTTGCTCGGGTGGATTTTCGGCTGAAGAGAGTGAAGCGAGTGATGGTCCCCACGCTGTTGATGATTTTGACCTATGAGGTGAAGCAGTTGATGGGGATTTCTAGTATGAATCAGTTGGAGGAGCATTTGTTTCGGGACACGGCCCTTTTGAAGATCATTGGGTTTACGGCCCGGCAGATTCAAGAGGGGTTTTGTCGGAGGGGCAAGGGGAAGCGGTGGGGTCCGATGCACCGGGATACTTTGGCGGATTTTCTCTCCCGGTTTTCCGCCAAGGAGGTGGATTTCATTTTGGAGGAGGCGGTGCGGGTTTTGGTCAAGCACAAATTGGTGCGGGGGAAGACCTATATTTTGGACGCCACCGATTTGCCGACGACGAAGCGTTATTGGGGCTGTGGGGTCAAGAAGGTGGTCAAGAAGGTTCGGAGTAAAGAGGGGAAGGAAGTGGAGGTGGTGGAATATGTTTACGGGTATAAGTTATTAGTTTTGATGGAGGCGCGGCATAAGTTGGTGGTGGCGGCGCGGATGGTGAAAATCAATGAGCACGAGAAGAGCTTTACGAAGAGGTTGGTGCGGGAGGCGCAGGAGCGGACGGGTGGGGCGGTGAAGGTCTTGTTGGTGGATCGGGGGTTCATCGATGGGGTTTTGCTTTGGTGGTTATGGAAGAAGATGAAGATTGGATTTGTCATCCCGGCCCGGAGCAATATGGAGGTTAGCCAGGATCTTCGGGGGTTTCGGTCGGAGAAAGCCGATGGGCAGAGGGTCTTTTGGGAGGAGACGAAAGAGGTGCGGGTTTTGGGGGTGCGGGGGCTTTTGTCTTATGATCAATTTGGAGAGGAGGAGCATAAGAGGAAAAGAGGCCGGAAGGATTTTAGGGCGAATCCGATCAACGGGATCATGGTGGTACGTTGGGCGGGGAAGGAGTATGAGGAAAAGGGGGACGTTCGTGCAGAAAGTGCTTGACGGATGATAAAGGATAGTTCATATTGTGATTATGCCAAGATCAGCCAGATTAGATGCGCCCGGGGTTTTGCACCATGTGATGGGGCGGGGAATCGAGAAACGGAAGATCTTTCTCGATGATCAGGATCGAGTCGATTTTATCAATCGATTAGGCAAATTGGTGAAAGAGGACTCCATGGATATCTATGCATGGGCTATTCTTTCCAACCATTTTCATATCCTTTGTAAAACTAAGAAACGGCCGTTATCTTCCAGCATGCGGAATTTGCTGACTGGGTATGCTGTGAATTTCAATAGGCGACATCGGAGGCATGGCCATCTGTTTCAGAATCGGTATAAATCCATTGTGTGTCAGGAGGATGCTTACTTGGTGGAGTTGGTTCGTTATATTCATTTGAATTTGCTACGGGCTGGGGTAGTTAAAGATCTGCGGGAATTGAATGATTGCCCTTGGTCAGGTCATTTGGCTTTGCTGAGGAATATAGATGGAAGAGAATGGCAGAATCAGGATTATGTCTTATCGTATTTTGGAGGGGGGAGAAGAGGACGGCGAAATTATTTGAGGTTTGTGGAGGAAGGAATTTCATTGGGGAGAAGGCCGGAGTTAGTTGGGGGAGGTCTGGTAAGGAGTTTAGGGGGTTGGTCTTCGGTAATCGCATTGCGGCGGCGTGGGGAGAAACAGGTATCGGATGAGAGGATATTAGGGGATGGGGATTTTGTGGAGGCAATGTTGGCTGAATCGGATGACATAGGAAAAGAGAATTTGAGAATAAGTAAGAAGAAATTGAATTTGTGGTCTTTGGCGGAGGGGGTTTGTAAAGAACATGGGGTAAACTTGAAGGAGTTGCGGTCGGGAAGTCGCCGGCATGGAGTTGTGGAGGCGCGGCAGGAATTATCTCGGCTCGCAGTAATGGCTCATGGGTATTCCGGGGCGGAAGTAGCGCGATACTTGGGGGTTACGAATTCCTGTATTACCCGCCCGCTTTCCTTAGGAAGCAAGAAAGTCCAGTAAGTTGTAAGATAGAGCGTTAGGCAATTTCTGCACGAACGTCCCCCTTTTCGAAAGGGAGTCAGGGAACGATAGATCTTATACCTTCAGGGATTTTTTTGAAGGAAAGGGGGATCTTTTTAAATTTATTGATATGGAATGGAATTCGCTTTAATGGTAAACTAATGTTTAGTTTTCTGTAATCGGAGAAACTCGTGAAATAAATAAGGGGATTTTCTTTTTGGTAAAAACGTTGAGGAAGATCTTTGGAGTAAAAAGGGACCCCTGTTTTATTATTCACCTTAGGGGAAGGAGGAAGAAAAAAGATGAAGAAGCAAAGCAAAGCGGTATTGATTTTAGTTGTAGCGGTCTTTTTTGTTTGCGGAGGAATTCTCCCCGTTTTCGGACAGGAAAAAGCCAAAACGGAAGGCGCCCCCAAAGAGGGACCCGAGTTTACTATCGGCCGGGCTGTTATGGGGACCGGGGTTGAGAACCGAGAACCTGTGGGAGTTTCAGAGGTATTTCCTGCCACTACGGAGAAAGTGTATTGCTTTTTGGAAGCCACCCATATTCCTAAGGATATGGAAATCTCCATTACCTGGTTTCATGGCCAAAAGGAAATGAGAAAGATCAACCTTCCTTTGAAGGCAGGTTCAAGATGGAGAACCTATGCCCAAAAGAATTTGGGCGGGTTAAAGGGAGACTGGAAAGTTGAGATTAAAGATGCGGAAGGAAAACTTCTGAAAGATCTCACCTTCAAGGTGGAGTAAAAGCCTTTTTGGTGGTCTTTCCCAGACCTTCAAATTTCGGAAATGATTTCTGTAGATTTCGGTTCAACTCCAGAATGCGGTCCTTGAGCTCGGCCTGTTCCATCCAGGCCTTGGACTCCAGTCGAGACTTCCGGTCCCGAAGCGCGGCCAGATTGGATTCCATATCAGAAAGGAGATAGGTCCATTCGATGGGAGGAGCGGCTTTTTCCGGATGGACAGCTCGTTTGAGTTCCTGCCCCGCTTTTAGCGTGGCTTCTTCCAGATAATCGGGGATGAGTACTTTGAGCCCGAAACGCTCCTGAATAAGATCCGCCAGGACCTGTTGCGCAGAAAACTCTCCATGCACCAAAAAAACTTGCATGTTGGGATTCTGAAAATGGCTCAGCCATTCTAAAATTTGACCTTGCCCGGCATGGGCGGAAAAGCCGTTGATGGTAAATACCCTGGCTTTTACGGCAATTTCTTCCTGAAAAAGGTGAACTCTTTTCATCCCGTCCACGATCTTTCGCCCTGTTGTCCCCTGGGCCTGAAAGCCGACGAAGACAATACTCGCCCCCTCGCGCCACAGATTATGCCTCAAGTGATGCCGGATCCTCCCCGCATCCGCCATGCCGCTGGCCGAGATAACGACGGCTGGCCCGGAGAGGTGGTTGATGGCCATAGACTCTTCGGTAGTCTCGGCAAAACGCAACTGGGGCAAAGAGAGCGGGTCTTCTCCTTTGCGCAGAAGTTTTTTAGTGGCTTCATCAAAATATTCCGTATAATTCCGAAAAATCTCAGTGGCCTGGATCGCTAAGGGGCTGTCTAAATAAACGGGCACATCCTCTGGGAGCCTTCCCTCTTTGGCTAAAAGATGAAGGGAATAAATGATCTCCTGGGTTCTTTCCACAGCGAACGCCGGGATAATAACCTTCTCTCCGCGCGCGTAACTGTAAGCGATTGCTTCGGCCAGTTCATTCAAGCTGTCTTCTTCATTTTTATGATTTCGGTCCCCGTAGGTGGATTCAAGAAAAAGATAATTGGCCGCCCGGACCGTGCTGGCATCCTCAACCAGCAATTGGGCCGGCCGGCCCACATCCCCGGAAAAAACCAATTTACTCTGCAAGCCACTTTCTTCAACCCAGAGTTCGATTAAGGAAGCACCCAGGATGTGCCCGGCATCCTTAAAATTGACTTTTATTGAATTTCGCATAAGTAATGGAACGATCTATCTAGTTCCGAGTCCAAGGTAAGTCTGAGGCATAAATGCATGACCAGAGTAAATTTTGGGATCTTCGCAGCTTCCGAACCGAGTTTCGAAGCATCCCTTTAAGCTGC
>JAHJQK010000134.1 GCA_018819135.1 Pseudomonadota bacterium
GCTTTTGACCACAGCAGCTTAAGGTGGTTTAGAGCCTTCACCTGCCTGACGGCTCCGAGGGGCCTGCCCTCATCTCCCGTGCAGCATGGCACGATATCAGGTGACCTTAATGGCCTCCTTTCCGCGCCTTCGTGGCGCACAGCCATCCGCATAGCCATCGAGCGGGAAAAAGGTTCCCACGAGTTTTACAACCAAGCGGCGAAAATCGCCCGCTATCCGGGAACCAAGCAGATGTTCGAATTCCTGGCTAAAGAGGAACTCAAACACCGCCGTATTCTCGAAGAAGAGTTGAACAAGGATTATTCAAAAGAGATGTGAAAATTGGCTATAAGTGATAGGTAATGGGTCATAGGTGATAGGGAAAAAGTTCAAGCCTCACGTTTTATATGGGTTTGAAATATTTAATCCAGCATGTTCCCCGCCCGCTCTTCCTTGAACACGGCCTTCATGCGCATGCCGATCCTGAGCTTATTTAAGTCCGAAGCGGTTACAAAATGTTGCAGCCGGGTAGCAGCACCCTTTAAGGCGATGAATCCGTACCCATAGGGGATCGGGCGTTCCACCCCGGTCATAGGGTCCAGGAAGGGAAACTGGACAACGGTGTATCCCCAAAGAGTTCCTTCGTCGCCCATGTCGACCCACGCCCCATTCTTTACGAAACAATACCCACAAGCCGGACGGGGCGGTACAAAGACTTTCTGGCACTTCGGGCAACGAATGCCCATGATTCGCTTATGATCCCTGAGCTGTTTTAAAAAATAGCTGGCATAACGCCCCGCTGAATAATCATAAGGGAATTTCGCATCGAACTCAGCTAATAAGAGAGAGCCGCCTTTTTCATTCATCTCCATTACCTCCTATTCCGGCGTTGCCAAAGCCCCCTCGCCCTCCCCTTTCTTCGCGGGGGTGGAGGGATGGGGCATATTCAATCAATAACTAAGGGGTCCTGGAAAGGATCATCGCATCCGACCACCAGCTTCCGCCGAATCCCGTAGCCAAGGAGCGATTTACGTTGGGCACTTGCCGTTTTCCGCCTTTACCCATTACCTGGATGGCCGCCTCAGCCACCCGCACCGCCCCGGCCACCGTTACCGGGTTTCCCGACAGAATTCCTCCTGAAGGATTGACGGGCAATTCGCCGTTGAGAGCCGTGATTCCCTTGGCGATCATTTCTCCAGCTTCACCCCGCTGGCAAAACCCCATCCCTTCCAGCCAGAGAAGTTCCTGATAAGAGTAAAAATCCGAGAGTTCCACCAGGTCTATCTCCCGACGTGGATTGGTAACTCCAGCCATGTTGTAAGCTTTCTTGGCGGCAAGCTCCAGGGACGCCACTTCAGCCAGGTCGCGGTCCCCGAGGTAGAAAGAATCCAGCCGGCTGGCGATTCCGGTGATCCAAACCGGTTGGGGCGACCATTTCCTGGCTTTTTCTTCTATGGCCAGTATCACGGCGCAGGCGCCATCCGTGATGGGATAGGCGTCCAAGGCCTTGATCGGATCGGCCAGCATCTCCGAGCTCATCACTTGGCCCACGGTTACATCCATGGCCCGGTGAGGATAAGGATTCTTTCTTCCGTTTTGCAAGTTTTTCACCGCGACCTTGGCGCACTGTTCCTCGTTGATGCCATATTTATGCATGTAACGCTTGGCCTGCATGGCGCAGGTGGCCAGCTCATCAAATCCCAAGATCCTCTGATAGAGCGGGTCGAACATCGCATTGTTGATCAAGTGCGGTGACCCCTCGGACATCTTGCAGTGGGATACGAGCAGGCAGGAATCGTAACAACCCGAAAGGATGCGCATGGCCGCGTAAAAAACGGCGAAACTGCCATCCATGGCCACTTTGGACTCCGCCCGGAGAACGGAGCCGCAGGCCTCGCTCACCGTGCGGTTGGATATCGTTCTCCCATCCCAGAAGTCCTGAGAGTTGGTAACGATCTGATCCATGTCTTCGATGGTCAACCCTGCTTCTGCCAATACTTTACTGCTGACTTCAAAAACCAACTCGGGATAACTGTCGAAGATTTTACGTGGCTCGTATTTCGTCTGATAGACGCCCACGATCCCCACGCGATCCGTCATCTCCTCACCCCTTATTCTTTAATTCCTTGCCACAATTTGTGCCCAATTGTAGAGAAACAGGAAAAATGTTGCAAGAGAAAAAGAATAAAATTAAGTGCGAAAACGAGAGCGATTTATAGACCATTAATTAATGTCCATCCGGAAACTATTTAGAACTTAATCTGTCGGGCAATGTCCAAAAAAGTTGCCGCTTTCTTCCTAAAATCAATCCTAAAATCAATAATTGACAAATTCTGCTAATAGGTTACATTTCTTTCGGTACTGTCTAAGGAAAGTAAAGGGTGTTAGGCCGAAACTATATAATCAAGATTTGGACCACCCTCAACTTCATCATCTGCGAGCTCACATTATGCTCGGCGTTGCCATTCTCTTCTGTATAACTCTTGCACTGTCGGCTATAAAAGGAGTACATTCGCCATGAACTTCCTCAAGAGACTCTTCGGTCTTGGCGCATCCCCTGCTCAGAAGCGTCATGCCAATTCATACTTGCTTACCGTACGGTGTAACCGCTGTAGCGAAGTCATCCAAACCCGGATCAATTTGGACGACGACCCGAGTATAGACTACGCTGAAAACGGGGCCACCACTGGTTACTTCTGCCGGAAGGTGTTAATAGGTAAACAAAGTTGCTTCCAGCCAATAGAGGTGAGGCTGTCGTTTGACCCTCAACGTCGGTTGACTGAGCGCCTGATTAACGGCGGAGATTTTGTGGAGGAATAGTCCTCTCCCCGCCCTGGGGTCATCCCCTGAAACCAACCTTAAAATCAAAAGGTGATTATTCTTTTCGTAACCTTGCTACTGCCCTCTCCAACGCTTTGATAAATTGGCCAACCTCCGCCTCCTCCATTGGCGTCGAGAGGCAGCCCAGCCCTTCCTTGAAAACGATGATTCCTTCCTGGAGCAGGTTTAGGTGCAACCGATTCCACCAGGCCGCCGGAACTGGGAACACTGGCCGGCGAATCCGCAGGGCCCAGTTTGCAGGAGTGGAGGAGTAGCTGACCTGGACATAGTCATAATACCCAAAGTTCTTCGCTCTTTAGTCATTACGATGGATAGAGCATCCGGAACGACTGTCATTGTCTGATTTAAGGTTTTAATCTGTTTTTCATATAGCAACCTTTCGTAAGGTGCGGAATTTGGCAAGCGGTATTTTTTTCTTTTTCATTAACATAAGGCCTAAATGGGTCGCGATTTATTTACTTTAAGGAGGTGATGCTCGGGAATTGCGAATCAATTTGATAAAGGAGAGGGAGGGAAGCAATGAGTCGGGAGAAGAGTCACCTAAACGATCTTCAACCCCCCCGGGATTCCGATAGCTGTTCATTCTCATCCCGGGTTTGGGTCGTTCGTCCCGATTTCAATCAAGGAAACCAGCGGTTCAATCTGACCCATGATTCGCGGTGGAAAAAGACGAAAGGAGACCCCGATGAAAAACGGCTTTATCAAGATTTTACTGGTAGTGATTCTGGTCTGCGCCATGGCCACACCGGCGATGGCCGAGAAGGTGCTGCGCTGGGCCAGCCAGGGGGACGCCCTGACCTACGATCCCCATTCCGCCAACGAGTCCCCGACCATCCTGGCCTCGCAGCAGGTCTACGAGACTCTGGCCATTCGAAACCCGAAGTATGAGATCGTCCCCTGCCTGGCCACGAGCTGGAAAGCGCTTGATCCCAAGACGTGGGAGTTCAAACTGCGCAAGGGAGTCACCTTCCACGACGGCACCCCGTTTACCGCCGAGGACGTGGCCTTCACTATCACCCGGGCCAAAGGCCCCACCTCGGAATTCCGCAATTACCTGACCACAGTCACCGGCACCAAGGTGGTCGATGATCACACCATCCATATCCTGACCTCCGGGCCCGATCCGGTCCTGATCAACAATCTGTCTTACGTTTTCATCATGTCGAAAAAATGGTGCGAGAAGCACGGGGCGACGGAAGCGCAGAATTGGAAGGCCAAGGAAGAGAAATACACGGTCCGCCACGAGAACGGAACCGGCCCGTAAATCCTCCAGATCCGCGAGCCGGACATCAAGACCATTCTGGTGAAGAATCCCAAGTGGTGGAATGCCAAGACGTACCCCTATGAAATCGACAAGATCATCTATACGCCCATTGCCAACCCGGCCACGAGGGTAGCCGCTCTGCTGTCCGGTGAGGTGGATTTTCTCCTGGATCCGCCTTTCCAAGACCTGGATCGATTGAAAAAGAACCCGAACATCAAAGTGGACCAGGTTGCCCAAAACCGCAGCATCTTCTTCGGGCTCGACCAGGCCAGCAACGAACTGCGTTCCTCCAACATCAAGGGCAAGAACCCGTTTAAAGACAGGCGGGTTCGCCAGGCGGTGCACCTGGCCATCGACATCAACGCCATCCACAAGGTGATCATGCGCGGGTTGTCGCAGCCGGCGAACGTCATCACCGCGCCCATGGTTCACGGTTACCCCAAAGAATTGGACAAGCGTCCCCCCTATGACCCGGAAAAGGCGAAAAAGCTCCTGGCCGAAGCCGGGTATCCCAACGGGTTTGAAGTCAAACTGGATTGCCCCAACAACCGTTACAACAACGCTGAGAAGATCTGCCAGGCGGTGGTGGGGATGCTGGGCAAGGCGGGCCTCAAGGTGAACCTGGACGCCCAGTCCAAGACCCTCCATTTTCCCAAGATCACCAACCGGCAGTCTGATTTTTACATGCTGGGCTGGGGCGTGGCCACGGTGGACTCCCACTATGTCTTCACCTATCTTACCACGAAGGAGGGCCCCTGGAACGGATCGGGCTATAGCGATCCGCGAGTGGAAGAGTTGACCAAGGCCATGAGCGTGGAGATGGATCAGGCCAAGCGCGACGCCATGATTGCCGAGGTCTGGAAGAAACTCACCGATGATGTGGTCTATATCCCCCTCCACCACCAGGTGATCGTCTGGGCGATGAATAAGAAGCTGGAGATGCCCATGCAGCCCGATGACAATCCGCAGTTCTGCTGGGCCAAGATGAAATAGCTGACCCTTCATAACGCGGGTAGGGCATCTGCAAGCGGCAAATATTCAAATCACCACCCTCCCCCTTTTGATGGGTGATGGG
Organism: Pseudomonadota bacterium; assembly: GCA_018819135.1. GTDB lineage: Bacteria > Desulfobacterota > SM23-61 > SM23-61 > SM23-61 > JAHJQK01. The sequence continues at coordinate 5,160 of JAHJQK010000134.1, forward strand.
TGGGGTGAGGGTGAATCGATTTATTCCCCCTCCCCTTCGTCCCCTCCCACTGGGGGAGGGGATGTTTTTATCAGGCCAAAATTTTTTCTGATTGGGCGGCTCGGCTTCGTCCCCGGCCGCCCATCCCGATTTTCGCACGCGAGGTTATGCTCTCCTACGTCCTGAAACGCCTGCTGCAGTCCGTGGCCGTGATGCTCTTCGTGGCCTTCATCTGTTTTGTCCTCTCCAACTATGTGGGAGACCCGGTGAACAACATGGTGGGGCAGGAGACTTCGATCGCGGACCGGGCCGCCCTGCGGCAGGAGCTGGGGCTGAACGACCCGATTGTGTTCCAGTTCGGGCGTTTTGTCATCCGGGCTGTCCAGGGCGATTTTGGAATCTCTTATCGAATGCAGAGGCCGGTCAAAGTTCTGCTCCAGGAAAGGCTTCCGGCAACCTTGGAGCTGGTCTTTATCTCGGCCATATTAGCCCTATTCATAGGGATCCCCTGCGGCGTTTACACCGGCCTGCACCGCGACAACTGGTTGAGCCGGGTGATCCTTTCCACCTCCCTGGTGGGGGTTTCCCTGCCGACTTTTGTCACCGGCATCCTTCTGATTTACATTTTTGCGGTGACCTTCAATGTACTTCCATCTTATGGACGGGGCACTGTGGTGAAGGCCTTGGGCGGCTGGACCACCGGCTTTCTCACCGCCAGCGGTTGGAAGGCGATCATCCTGCCCTCGATTACCCTTTGTCTTTATCAATTGACCCTGATTCTTCGGATCGTCCGGTCCGAAATGCTGGAGGTCCTGCGGACGGACTACATCAAGTTTGCCCGGGCCCGAGGGCTCACCAACCGGGCCATTCATTTCGGCCATGCCCTCAAGAACACCCTCATCCCGGTCATCACCGTGACCGGCCTCCAGGTGGGGTCGCTGATCGCCTTTTCCATCATCACCGAGACGGTCTTCCAGTGGCCGGGAATGGGATTTTTATTCATCCAGGCCGTGCTCTTCGCCGACATCCCCATCATGGTCGCCTACATGACCCTGGTGGCCCTGTTTTTCGTCATCATCAACCTGATCGTCGATCTGCTTTATTTCGCCGTGGACCCGCGGTTGCGGGTTGAGAGGCGGGTGGCCGGGGCATGAAATAGGCAATAGGCGATAGGTAATGGGTAATAGGTAATGGGTAATAGGTAATGGGTAATAGGGAATAGGGAATAGGCGATAGGAAAGAAAGTATCAAATAAGCTTATCTGCAATCGGAAATCTAAAATTGTTGGAGATTTATGGGCTGGCTGAAACGGGTCATGGACCACGACATTTTTTACAGTTTTACCCGTTCCTGGGTAATCATGCTGGCGGCCTTCATCACTCTTTTCATCGTCATCACCTCCGTGTTTGCGCCCTGGCTCACGATCCACGATCCCTTCAACCCAAGCAGTTTGAATCTCATGGATGCCTTTACCCCGCCGATCTGGATCAGCGGCGGGAAGTGGATCCATCCCCTCGGAACCGATGATCAGGGGCGAGATATCCTGTCTACCATTATGTTCGGCAACCGGATCTCCCTCCTGGTGGGCTTTCTGTCGGTTCTGCTGGCCATGCTCATCGGGGTCACCCTGGGGACCGTGAGCGGGTACATCGGAGGCTGGCTGGATTCGCTGATCATGCGATTGGCGGACGCCCAGTTGACCGTCCCCCCGATCCTGATCGCCCTGCTGATCAACGGCGTGGCACGGGCCTCGCTGATGCGCGAGCTTCAGGAGAGCCTGAACATTTATGTCCTGGTCTTTTCCATCGGCATATCCGCCTGGCCGCAATACGCCCGGGTGACCCGGAGCGGGGCCATGGTGGAAAGAAACAAGGAGTACATTGCCGCCTCCCGGGTCATCGGCGTACATCCGGTGATGATTATGCTGCAGCACATTGTGCCCAACGTGATGGGGCCCACCCTGGTCCTGGCCACCATCGGGGTTCCGCTGGCGATCATTATCGAAGCGACCCTTTCCTTCCTCGGAGTGGGGGTACCGCCCACGACTCCCTCCCTGGGTACCCTGATACGGGTTGGGAATGAATTTCTTTTTTCCGGGGAGTGGTGGATCACCATTTTCCCCGCCCTGGCGCTCGTGGTGCTGGTGCTCTCGGTGAATTTAATCGGGGACTGGCTGCGGGACACCTTCAACCCCAAACTGCGGTAGCCCGATGACTGCGCTGCTCGAAGTGGATCGATTGCGAATTGAATTCCCCACCCGCCGCGGGGTTTTGGTGGCCGTGGACGATATTTCCTTCTCCATCGAGGAGGGGGAAGTGCTGGGAGTGGTCGGCGAGTCCGGGGCCGGGAAATCCATCACCGGGGCGGCAGTCATCGGCCTGCTGGAGCCGCCGGGGCGGATCGCCCAGGGAAACATCCGATTCGAAGGGCAGCAAATCAACGGCCTGCCCCATGAGGTGATGCGCCGGATCCGGGGGGCGAAGATCGGGGCTATTTTTCAGGACCCCCTGACCAGCTTGAACCCTCTCTACTCCATCGGCCAGCAGCTCATCGAGACCCTCACCACGCATACGGATCTCTCCCCCGCGCAAGCGCGGGCCCGGGCCGTAGATTTATTAAATGAAGTGGGGATCCCGGCCGCGGAACGGCGGGTCGAATCCTACCCCCATGAGTTCTCCGGGGGAATGCGGCAGCGGGTGGTGATCGCACTGGCCATCTGCGCCAACCCCCGTCTCATCATCGCCGATGAACCCACCACGGCTCTGGACGTGTCGATCCAGGCGCAGATCATCGGACTCCTCAAAAGCCTCTGTCATGAACACCGCACGGCGATCATGCTGATTACCCACGACATGGGGGTCATCGCCGAGATGTCCGACCGGGTGGCGGTCATGTACGCCGGCCGGATCGCGGAGATCGGCCCTTTGCGGGATGTGGTGAAAAGCCCCAAGCACCCCTACACCGTCGGCCTGATGGACTCCATCCCGGTCGTCGGCCAGGAAAAGGAACAGCTTTCTCACATCCGCGGGGCTATGCCCCGGCTTCAGGAAATACCGCCGGGCTGCTCTTTCCATCCCCGGTGCCCGAAGGCCTTCGATCGCTGTTCGGGGGAACGGCCCGATTTAATGCCCACCAGCCACCCCACCCAGTTCGCCTCCTGCTGGAAATTTGCCAGGGCGGTCCAACATGGCTAACCCAATCCCGAATCACTCAACCGTCCCCCCGCTCCTCCAGGTACAGGAACTCTCGAAGTACTTCGTTCTCTCGGTCCCCTGGCTCAGCGGGATCTTCGGCCGCCAGTCCCCGCCCATCCTGAGAGCCGTGGACGGAGTCAGCTTTGAAATCCAGCGGGGCCAGACCTTCGCCCTGGTGGGGGAGTCGGGATGCGGAAAATCGACCGCGGCCCGCGTGATCGTGGGTCTTTATCATCCCACCACCGGGAAGATTTTTTTTCAAGGAAAGAGTTTGGGAGATCCGTCGGTAAAGTCCTCGCCGGAGTCGCACACCCGGATGCAGATGATCTTTCAGGATCCCTACGCCAGCCTGGACCCCCGGTGGCGGGTTCAGGACATCATCGCCGAGCCGATTCGGGCCTTCCATCTGGCGAAGAATCGCACCGAGCTTCGGGAGCGGGTTTCCGAACTGCTCCTGCAGGTCGGCCTCTCCCCCAGCGACGGGGAAAAATACCCCCACGAGTTCAGCGGGGGTCAGCGCCAGCGCATCTCCATCGCCCGGGCCCTCTCCAGCCATCCTGATTTTCTGGTCTGCGACGAGCCCACTTCAGCCCTGGACGTTTCGGTCCAGGCCCAGATTCTGAACCTGATGAAAGAGCTCCAGCGCCGCCTGGGACTCACCTATTTATTCATTAGCCACAACCTGGCGGTGGTGAATCACATCTCGGATTACGTGGGGGTCATGTACCTGGGCCGGCTCTGCGAGGTGGCCCCCAAGCGGATCCTTTTCAACCAGCCGCAGCATCCTTATACGCGGTTGCTGCTCGACACGATCCCCGACCTAAGCATATCCGGCCGGAGGCGCCAGCCGGTGACGGGGGAGGTACCCAATCCCATTCATCCGCCCTCAGGATGTGCCTTCCATCCGCGCTGCCCTTCTGCTTATGACCGTTGCCGAATTGAGAAGCCAAATCCAAAGTTTGCTAAGGATAATCTTGTGGCTTGCCACGCTGTGGAGGAAGGGCTCCTGCAGTAGTTTTAAAACTTTTCTCCTCATGGCTTCAGCAATCGATCCAGTTAACCGATCCCTCAGGAGGATCGTCCAAGGTGTATTGCTATAGATGCTGATATGAACACTCCCAAAATAGCCAAGGTAACCCACCCAACCTTCACAGGGATATTGCCCAGGAAGCGGTTATTTAACCTGCTGGACCGCATGCGGAAACGGCCGTTCATTTGGGTGTCTGGCCCCCCCGCTGTGGCAAGACCACCCTGGTCAACAGCTACCTCGACGCCCGGGAGCTCCCTTGCCTATGGTACCAGGTAGACAAAGGCGACGCAGATCCAGCAACTTTTTTCTATTACCTTGGCCTGGCCGCAAAGAGAGCAGCTCCTCAAAAGAGAATGCCTTTACCCCTTCTTACCCGAGAATATCTGCAAGGCATTTCCACGTTTACCCTTCGGTATTTTGAAAACCTTTACGGCCGACTAAAAATTCCCTCTATGGTTGTTTTCGATAACTATCAAGAAGTGCCGGAGGGATCGCCATTTCATGAGGTAATCCCCAATGGATTATCCCGCCTTCCTGAAGGCCTGAACGTCATTCTGGTGAGTCGGAAAGATCCCCCTCCCCTATTGATCCGTATGCGCGCCAATGAACGGATGAACCGGGGAACCGGAGAGCCGGAGAACCGGTGATACGGCGAATAGGAGAAAGGGAGAAAAGGGGAGAGACTTACTATATCCAATGAATTTCCGCTAAATGTTCAACTTTTTTAAATTCTGGATCTCCAGTCACAATAACAGCTTTATGTTCCACGGCAGAGGCAAGGGCAAAACAGTCGGCATAAGAGATACTATATTCAGCTTTGTATTCAGCAGCCTGGAAAATTAGTTCATTGAGAATCGGCAAAATTCTGAAATTCAACCTTTCAATACTTGCCAGAACCTCCAACTTCTTTTGATCACCAAAATCTTTTTTGGTTGTATAGATGATCTCGCCAAGATTAATGGCATTTAGGTATTTAACGGCCCCTGTTTTTTGGATCTCTTCAAGAAGTTGAACTACCTTTTCATACCCTTTTTCTTTCTGAAAGAGTTTTAATAAAGCATGGCTGTCAAAAATAAAAGCCCCCATAGTCATTATTTGAACTCCTTTTTCCGTTCTCGAAGGAGCTTCTGGGAAAGAGAGGGCTTGGAGGGTAAAAGTCCGCAGGCTGCCCCTATCGGATCTTCCACAGGGGGGACCAGATAAATTATTCCCCCATACTCCATGATTTGAATTCTCGTTCCGGGTTCAATTCGGTATCGCTTTCTTATTGCCGCCGGTATCACAATTTGCCCCTTTGCTAATGTTTTAACAGTAGCCATAGATATTTAACCTCTTTTGAAAAAGTATTACGATTAATTCTAATGTATAACTTTTAAAAAAATATGTCAACACTTATTACTTTTTAGATGGCAACTTATTGTAAATATGAGGCCTTTTGCACTTGAAGGGCATTTGAATTTGGGATTTTGACATCTGCCATTTCCCTAATTCTTTGCCCCGCTTTTCCCCTTCCCCGCTTCTCCGTTTCCCCCTTTCCCCGATTCATATTTTTTCCCCCATCTGTACCCGATCTGTAATCCTCCTTGTGATAAGAAAAAATCAAAATCGGACATTATTCAAATTCCAAGACTGATGAAATCGTAAAAAGTCGGAAGGCCCGGGGGTAAGGTCGAGGAGCGAGGCCGGATCGGCGGTCGAAATTATCCCGGCCTTCCTTACTATCGTTTATGGTCCTAAGCAAAAATATGAAACGATAGAAGCCACAGCGGAAAAAGCAAGGCTGAAATGCATTAATTGTCAATTCTGGAATCATGTGCAAGCCCAAAAAATTACGGATGATCTTTGCTCTGTTCATTCCCAGTACTGATGGGATGGCTTTGTCAAAGCTATGAATCCAAAACTGACTTCAAACTTGGTTAAGGCCAGGCCACGGGGCGATTCGGTTTGCGAGTGGGTGATTGAGCTTAAGGCATGAGAGCAGCAGAGAGGATTCTGGGGGATAAATGAAATGGATTTTCCAGAAGATGCCCATGCGAAAGGCTCCAGGGGGATTAAATATCTCTTTGGAGCCTTTTTGATTTATTTATCACCCTACTTCACTGCAAAAACCAGAAAGGAGGATTGTCGAATGCGTACAATATTGATTATCGGGGCTATAGTTTTGGCTTTTTTGGCAGGGCAAGTATTGGGAGCACCTACGGCAAAATACCTTATAGACTCAACCCCGGGTGAATTCGAATTTAGAAAAATCGGAATCCGCGAGCTTTTTGGGTGTTTGAAAACGGGGAGGTTGCCACTATTACCCATGTTGCTACACGTGATCTGATCAAAGGATCAGGCCCGTTTATGCAGTACGTAACCGTAAACTTTGAAGATGGTTCTACCATTATTATAAAAAGTTATGGTACGCTCGGAGGAACTGCCGCGGGGGCATTAGCATCGGGCGGATGGACAAGCGAAATCATCCAGGGGACAGGCCGATTCCAGGGAATCAAGGGGACTCAGGCCGCTAAAGCCAAGTATCTTCCAATCGAAAAAGGGGAAGCTGGACCAAAGGGATATGGTGAAGGAACCATCACTTACACCCTACCTTCCAAGTGATTTTTGAGGATAGGAGTAAGAGCAAAATAAAAGCCCAGGTTAAGAGCCTGGGCTTTTTGGGGTTATGGCAGCATCGATATATTGTGATTCGAGAATTTTGGTAAGGATTGCGTTAACTGCTATTTATTCACTATTTCCCCCACCCCCAAAAAGTTACGATTTCATCATATTCATATTCAATTTGAACTGCCCAAAAAGAAGGCCGGAAATTCGATTACTATAGAAGCATTAGGCGCGTTTTCACTCAGTAATCGTTATCTTCCAGAGTTATCTTGGACTGAAGACTTGATGAAATATTCTTAACTTAAATTCTGCAAGAGGCCCTATTCAGCAAACATTTCGGCAAGTACTTTTAATACCCAGCAATATTTCAGTCCTAATTAGATGGACTCTTTCCTCTTAAATTTACATGAATCTGAAGCAAATCCTATGGTTATTCAGCCAAGGTATCCTTGGATCAAGCCCCTTTTTCAAAAGTTTTTCCTGAAGGTTATCTAAGA
>JAHJQK010000135.1 GCA_018819135.1 Pseudomonadota bacterium
AAAAACGAGAGTTTACAGTGTTCTGAAGCAACGATATGAACGAGGTGAACCCGGATTATCCAATGCGGAAATCCGCAAGATCACGCATCTTGACCGCAACCAGGTCTTGAGGATTATGCGTGAACTGATTGCGGAACACTCTGCAATAGCTTCTCCGGGCCGAGGAAAGTACGCAAAGTATTTTTTCAATGCAAAGCACAATGCGAATTTGCATTAAACCAGCATTAAACCGATTTTAATGCTTTAGCAATGCGGAACTCGTATTAAAACGCATAATATCTCACAAAATGGGCATATAATGGTGTAATACTATTCCCCGCGCCTATATGGAGCAGGAAATGGATGTCTCCTCGGGGGGAAATCACCGGGCAACCCAGTGGAAACGAGAAAGAATAAAAATGGAAAAAAATGGTCACTTACGCATTCATCGTCCCCAAAAAAGGATAAAGTAGCCATTAATGGGATCAAGGATGGATATTTTCATTTTCCAAAGTAAAGTTGACCAGGATCTCCTCATTGATCATAGTCGTGACCATGATCATGACCACAAACACGATAACGATGATGGCGATGATGATAACCACCACCATGATGCTGATTTTAGGAGCCCAAAGGTATCCAGCAGTCCCGGCCAGACCAGATGAATATCTTGGGAGATTCCCGCGATGAAATTTCTGCACACCGCAGACTGGCAGATCGGAATGAAGGCCGACTTTGTCGGTCGGGCAGGACAGAGGGTGCGTGACGAGCGAATCTCGGCCGGACGCAGGTTGGTGGATTCAGCCAACGCCGAGCAGGTTGAATTTATCCTTATAACCGGGGATCTGTTCGAAGACAATGCTGTAGACCGGGTCCTGATCCAAAAAATCGCTGATGTTCTGGCTCGGTTTCAAGGGCCTGTTTACCTGATCCCGGGGAATCATGATCCCGTGGTGCCCGGCTGCGTGTGGGATCACCCCGCATGGCGATCGGCGGGAAATCTTTTCATTCTGATCGAAGAAAAGCCGGTGGAGATACCCGGAGGGCTGTTGTTCCCATGTCCGGTCCGCGACAAGTATTCACGGAAAGATCCGAAGGCATGGATCAAAGGGGAAAGAGGAAAAGAAATCCGATTAGGGATGGCTCACGGGAATGTAGAAGGGCTTTTTCAGGATCAACTAGATCACCCCATTGCACGAGATGCGGCGCAGCGGGCGGGCCTGGACTATCTTGCCCTGGGACACTGGCATTCGACGGCGACATACCCTGATTCAGACGGGATCGTGCGGATGGCCTACAGCGGAACTCATGAGACCACCCGGTTCGGGGAAAGGGAAAGCGGAAATGCTCTTATAATTGATATCGGCGGTCCCGGATCTTCTCCGAAGGTGAAGCCCATCAGAACGGGCGTTCTCACCTGGCTGACCCGTGAGCAGGAAATCCATGCTCCGGGCGATCTCGGGAAATTGCGGCAGGATCTTGAGGGGCTGACCGATCCCGAGACTCTATTGTTGGATCTGCGCCTGAAAGGGTTGACTTACTCCGTGGAAAAGGATGAACTGCGGCACCTTGAAGATCTAATCGCTTCACGGTTTTTGTACGCGCGCATGGATTCGTCGGAGCTCCTTCCTTCCCCCGAAGACAACCAATGGATCGAGGCCTTGCCGCCTGGCATCCTGCAGGAAGCGGCAGCCCGTCTTCAGAAGATGGCTTTATCCGGCGGACAAAACGCCCAGGCAGCTTCTCGTGCCCTTCTGGAGCTTTATACAGTTGCAGGGGAGGTGAACCGATGATCCTGCAATCCATTTCTCTTTCAGGCTGGCGGTGTTTTCTGGATGAAATTTTGATCGGGCAGTTTTCCGAACGCCTCAACGTCGTCTCCGGGCCGAATGGTATTGGAAAATCGACCCTTTTCGAGGGGCTTCGCCGGGCGCTCATGGACAGCCATTCGGTGACTGGCCAGGATGCCACGGCCATCCGCCCCTGGGGCCGCGCTCTCTCGCCTAAGGTAAGCGTCTGGTTCACCTATGGCGGCGTTCAGTATCGAATGATCAAACAGTTTTTGGAGGGGGCTTTCGCCCGTCTGGAAAGAAAGGAAAATGGTGCCTTCCGTCCGCTCGCTGAAGGGCGGCAGGCTGACGATCATGCCCGGGAGTTGATTTCCAAGAATCCGCCGGGTCGTGGTTTTTCCCAGCCCCGTAACTGGGGGTTGGCTCAGGTGCTCTGGGCCCCTCAAGGAGAAATGAGGCTCAACGAACTGTCGGGGGATCTGGTTTCCGACATTCGCGCCGCCTTGGGAGTTCAGCTCTTCGACAGGTCTTCCGGCCCCGTTGAGGAGAAGATTGCTGAACATTACGACCGATTTTACACCCCGCAGGGCAAGGTTAAATCCGGGAAAGCCGCCCCACCGGTTGTAAACCTGAGGGAGGCTCTCGAACAGGCCATGCTGAGACGGCGTGACAATCTGGAAACACTGCAGCGCTTTGAAGAGGCCTCCAAAAAAGTAGAGGATCTGCGGGCCCGGTATAGACAATTGACGATAGACGCCGAAGAGCTGGCTAATTCAGTAAAGGACGCCCGTCAACGATGCGATGCCTATAGAAATCTCAAAGGCCAGATCAAGAGCCGCCAAAGCGAGATGGAGAAGACCGAAGCCCAACACAAGCAAATTAAGCAGCAAATGGATATGATCCTGTCCACTGAGAAAGAACTCCGAGAGCAGAAAAAAGAGCTTTCCGGGTTGGAGTCCGACTTGCCCCTGAAACATCAGGAGTTGGGGATCCGGGAAAAGGAGGCTGTCGAAGCAAAGAAATCTTTGGACGCTGCTCGGAAGGAAGAAGATGTTGTAGCGCGGGCAGAGAAGGATGCCGATACGGCTCGCCAATATGCTGATGCCAAAGAACAGGTGGCCCAACTGAGCCAGCGTATCCGGAAGATTGAAGCCGCCGAGCGGGCCCTATCAGGCCATAAGAAGGCTCGTGCGGCATTGGTAGCACCGGACCGGCGAACGTTGAAAGCTGTTCGGAAAGCTATCCAGGAAAGGGATGACGCCCGTCTGCTCATGGATGCCGCCATGATTACTCTGGAAATCGTTCCAGCGAAGAAGGGTGTAATGGAGGTCATAGCCGGGGAGGAAATAGGGCAGGTAAAACTTTCCGCTGGCAAATCCGTCATTATCAAAGGGGCTCCGGAAATCGTCGCCGAATTAAAAGGTATTGCCCGGCTTCGGGCCTCTGGCCCTGCGGGGGATATTCAGACCCATCGTCAAACGATCCAGGAAAAAGAGTGGAAGATCGGTGAACTGACGCGGCCATTTGGCACAGCGGATATCAGCCTTCTGGAAGAACTGGCCGAAAAGGCAGAAAACCTCGAACGCCAGGTAGGCGAAGCGCTTAAGGAGCTGGAAACCTTACTTGGCGAAGATGAGCTTGAGGGATTAAAAAGGGAAGAAACTCAGCTGGAAGCAAACCTGACGGGAATAGAGAAAGAATATCCGGGATGGAAGAAATCGCTGCCGGACAAAGAGGACCTGAAACGTCGTGCAGTCGATTTGAAGCGGGAATACAGCCGGAAGGTCAAAGATGCGGCAGCGGTCTGGGATGGGGCCCAGCAAGCTTTGTCAGAAGTGAGGGGGCAGGAACAGGTTCTCCTTGCCAGGCATGAAGACATCCGCAAGAATATACGGAGACTTGAAGCTCAATACGCCGAACGGACGCAGGGTGGGGAAACCATTCAGGAAAGGGAAACAGAGCTTAAGCGGGTTTTGCTGGAATGGGATGCTGGAAAAGTGGCGCTGAAAGAGCTTGAGGAGAAACTAAAAGATTTTGAAGATAATCCCGAGGCCGCCCTGAAAAAATTGGAAGGTAGTCAGGAGGCTATACAAGGGGCGGCTCAGAAAACCAGGGATGAAGAGCGTACGGCCTTGGGAAGCATGGAGGTTCTGGCTGCTAAGGGGTCCTATTCGGCCCTGGCACAGGCTGAGGAGGAGGTTGCCCAGTTCCAGGAGGAGATTCGGCGAGAAGAGCTTCGAATGGATGCGATCCGCCTCCTTTACGATACCCTCAACCAATGCCGAAGCGAGGCGGTCGCCTCTGTGGCCCGCCCTGTGGAAGAAGCGGCAACCCGGATGCTGCAGCGGATTGCCGGTCGCAGGATCGGGAAGATTAAAATCGGGGAAACATTTGAACCTTCCGCCGTATCCCCAGAAATGGTTGATTTCCCAGTCGAACTTGTCAACCTGTCTGGCGGGGAGCAGGAACAGCTTTATCTGGCAACACGCCTGGCATTGGCCGAAGTTCTGGCGAAAGATGAGCGCCAGATGGTTGTGCTCGATGATGTGCTCACGGCCACAGATTCCGGCCGGCTCGCCCGGGTAATGACTCTCCTGGAAGAGGCCGCGGAACGCCTCCAAATCATCATTTTGACTTGCCACCCGGAACGTTACAGGGTACTGACTGATGCACAATTTTTCGATCTGGAATCGTTACTTAAGCAACCCCGGGCTATGGAAGCAGGTTGACCTTATGGCGAGAAGAAAGAAAATATCCCCACCCTCAGAAAGGTTGTTTGCCGAAAATCAACGGGATCTTTTCGCAAAATCCTACGAGGAAAAACTACAGCAAGAAAAAAGCAAGCCGGTAGAATGCTTGGGGACGGCGTTCCCGAATGACGAGGATCGGCGCAAGTACTTCCTGGAGAAGCTGCGCGAGAAGCTCCAGGACCCGGAGTTTCGCAAGATCGAAGGATTTCCCATCGGGTCAGACGAGAACATCCTGGCGCTCTCCGACCCGCCGTATTACACCGCCTGTCCGAACCCGTTTATCGATGATTTCATCAGACAATACGGCAGACCCTACGATCCGGCGACGGATAAATATCGGCGGGAGCCATTTGCGTCGGATGTGAGCGAGGGAAAGAACGACCCGATCTACAACGCCCACTCTTACCACACGAAAGTGCCGCACAAGGCCATCATGCGATACATCCTGCACTACACGGAACCAGGTGACGTGGTTTTCGATGGATTCTGCGGAACGGGAATGACAGGAGTTGCCGCTCAGTTGTGCGGTAACGGGCAAGCAATACAGGCTCTCGATTACAGAATCATTACCGATGGCGTAGTTGTCGATCCGGATGGCAATAAGATATCGAAATTAGGGGAACGTCTGACAATACTTTCAGATTTATCCCCGCTTGCAACATTTGTTTCCAGCAATTACACGCATTTATCTCCTTTGGCAAAATTCTCACTTGAGGCCTTAAAGATCATTGACGAGGTAGAGCACGCCCTTTCTTGGCTTTACGAGAGTAGCAGGGGCGTAGAAGTACTAAGGGCAATCTGGTCTGATGTTTTCTTGTGTCCGAACTGTAGCCGAGAGTTCGTCTTCTGGGATGCGACCCTACGAAATGGAAAAATGCAAAAAACATTTCCATGTCCCCGTTGTGGAAGTATTGTAGGGAAGAGTGCATCCACAATAACTGGAGCAGTCAAACTCGATCGTCCCTTTGATACTACATACGATCCTGTCCTGAAAAAGGTGGTCCGCATACCAAAGTTCGTTCTTGTTGAAGAAACCATCAGACAGGGATCACGCCGGAAGACCAGAAAGGTAACTGAAACAAAGAGAAAGAATTTTGTAGCGAAGTTTGAGGGACGCGCTTGGCCAGCAATCCCGATAGACGAATTCTTTCCAGGACGGCAGACAAACAAACTCATTAATGGTACCGGAATATCGCACATATGCCATATGTATACTCATGTTACCTTTTTTAGAAAAGGAAATGCCCGCAACGGCAGTTAACAAACAGCCTTACGACACTCGCTTTTTTGAAAGAGAATTATTGAGCTCGTTCAATGCCGTTTGCTCCGTTCTGGTAATGAGCTATTATAGGTCGCAAACGGCACTGCGTAAGGCTGCGCACGTTAGCTGCTCATTGCGGGCAGTGGGAAAAAT
>JAHJQK010000013.1 GCA_018819135.1 Pseudomonadota bacterium
CAATAACATTTATTACATATAGGATTAAACCATGAAAAAAAGAGGATGTCAAGCTTTTTTTAAGAAAAACTTAAAACATCCTCTAATATATTGACTTCAAAAGGGATTTTAACCCCTATTTCTTATGGCGGAATTTGAGAGATTCTTGCTAACCCCCAGATTTGAGATTTCACCTATGTTGTGGCCCTGGCGACAAGGAGATTAGCGAAATCAGCATTGGCTGGGAAAGGCTTCTCCTCAAAGAATTTGCTTGCCTTCTGCAGAGTGTGGCAGGAAAAGATAGGGAGAGATCAATTTTATTGAGTAGTCCCTGCTTAATCCAAGGAAAGAACTACCGCCTCATGATAATAGGCGTAACGCTCTTTTCGCCAACCTATCGCTTCCGATTTTCACCCTTTCACTCCTATTATTATCCTTTTATCGCCTTATAGGCCTTCCCGTCACCAAACTGTATATGAAACATGATCGGTCAGATAAGATGATTTCAAAACCTATTGCTATTAACATCACTGGGCCAGACCGAGGAAAGGATTGAGAATATGGCCTCAAAACATTGTTAGGGCAAGTAGCTCACTGCCTTGTACAAAGAGGACGGCAATGTTGCCAAAGCTCAAGAATTTGAAGGCCGGGCCAAAACCCCTTAACAAGGAGAAATAAATATCATGGCTCTCATTGAAGCGGTTCTTTGTTAATTTGCTGGCGATCGGTGTGGAATTTGCAGCGATCAGCCTCTTTTACTCCTAAAAGGGAGGTATTGGTGCTGGAGGGTTTCATTCTCGGATTGAGTAATGGGGTGACCTGCGTGGCCTACTGTGCCCCCGTCCTTATCCCTTATCTACTGGGGGAAGGAAAAAGGATATCTCAAAACTCTGCGCTCACTGTTCAATTTCTCCTGGGAAGGCTCTCTGGGTATCTGCTGTTTGCCGTTTTCGCCTGGGGCATCAATCATTCCATTCTTCAATGGATGAGTAAACCCGACCTGCTTATTGGCGGAGCCTATGTAATCTTTTCGGTCCTCTTGATCTTTTACGGTTTCTTCAAGACCACCACTTCTTGTGCCGCGTCTCGTATCAATGGACTTCGTCACAAATGGGTGGCAATAATGCCCTTTTCACTTCCTATCATTGCAGGATTTGTAACGGGGTTGAGTTTTTGCCCCCCCTTTCTTCTCGCATTTACCGGTGCCATCGAGAGGACAAGTCTATTAAAGAGCATGCTCTTCTTTTTTGCTTTTTTCCTCGGGACCTCAATCTTCTTCATTCCCACGCCCTTTGTAGGGATATTTCGGGGTTTCTCTACCCTTAAAATGGTAGGGAAGATGGCAGCCGGTTTAATAGGGGTTTATTACCTCTATTCCGGGATAGTGATGCTTATAGGAGGTATTAGTAGAATATGAATAGAGATGCCAGCGCCCAGTCTGTACCAGCTAAGCGGGGTTTGTTCAAGACATTTTTCCTCTGCCTTCCAATGATGCTACTGACTTTCATGATGCTTACCAGAGGGAATATACCAGCTGACGAGGATCGTTTATTCGCCCTTGCAATAACCTTCTTCTTTTTCAATGTTCTCTTCTTCCTCATGGTGCACACAGGAAAGACCGACAGATTCAGGTCAATACTCTTTATTACCCTCTCTGTGTGTTTTGTTATCTCTTTCATTTCACACCTCATCGAGGTCAGGGGAAGTATGGCGATTAGCGGGGCCAACATGATCGAAGGGGAGGTGCCATTCTGCCATATTGCGATTCCAATGACCCTAATCCCGGCAGCGCTTACCAAAACGATAATTTTCCCGGGCACGATAATAGGTAGTTTTGCATCTATTGCCAGCATGTTTGTCCTCTGGATAGGGGTATCTCTGTCGCTGGGCCGTGGCTTATGTAGCTGGTTCTGCTTTTTCGGCGGATTGGAAGACGGGTTCTCACGGATTTTCAGAAAACCCCTAATAAAAAACATCAACGTAAAGTGGACTTATCTTCCTTATGCAGTCCTTCTCGTGGTGGTTTTGCTGGCCGCCGTCACTCTATCACCTACCTACTGTCATTGGTTATGTCCTTTTAAGACGGTTACTGAATTTGTGGAAATCACCTCCGTTAAAATTCTTATTCAAACAATCATCTTTGTCTCTCTTTTTATCGGTCTCGTGATTGTCCTACCCATTCTGACAAAACGGAGAACCCAATGCGGCCTGTTCTGTCCTTTCGGCGCATTTCAGTCCTTTACAAACAAAACGAATGCCTTTGAGGTACGCATCGACCATGAAAAATGTGTGAAATGTATGAAGTGCGTGCAGATTTGTCCAACGTTCTCCATCAGCGAAGAAAGCATCGCTGAGGGTAGAACCGGTATCTCCTGCACAAAATGCGGCAAATGCGTCGATGCCTGTCCAAAAACGGCCCTGTTTTATCATGTAAAAGGTACGTCTTTAGTCAGTAGTCTCGATAGATACAGACTGCTCTTTCTCTACCCGGCCTTTCTTGTCCTTGCCACTATGGCGGGTGGCTATGTGCAGGACGTAATTGTAAAAACGATAAAGCTGATTGCCACGGGAAGTATCATTTAATATGAAAAGGAGGATATATGAATAAACTAAAAGGGCTTCTTGGCTATATATGGGCTTTCCCCGCTCTCTTCATCGTCCTCGCTACTTATGTAGGGAACAGTTACTTTAGCGAAAAATTAGCTTCCGCAACAGGCATTATAGTCTCCCCCTGGTATTCGGGCGGAGAGATCGTGAGAACAATCGATCATGGTGCGTACAAAACATACATACACCGTCCTATCTTTGACGGCCTGATTGGCGAAAGAGAAAAAGGCTTTATTCAGCTAAACTGGGAACCATTTGCAGGGCTACCCCCTGTGATCCAGGAAAGAATCGATTACAACGGTGATAACAGGGAAGATTTTCTCGTCACACTGAACACGAAAACAGGGGATGCGTCCCTTACAGCCTATCATACAAGTGTTCTCTCCATCGAACAATCTTACAGGCTGAAAAGAGGATGGGCCGTGAGGGTCCTTCTCCAAAAGCGATCCTGATCTGCGTTTCCTGCTGCGATAAGATGGTTGAAACATATATTATTTTAGGCATTAAACATGATTGGATTGAGTAGTCACGTGCCATGAAAGGTAGCTTCTGTCTCTTATGAATGGAGGTCCAAAAAAATGAACTGGAGGGATGTTATGAAAAAAGTATTTATTTTGATATGGGTATGCTTTTTACTCCTTTCTCTTGAATCGGCATATTCCCAAAATACGCAGGGCGGCAGCACAAAAACAGGAACTCTCATGGTCCTGATCGATGGTTTTAATAGCGATAAAGGCGACGCAAAGATTGCACTCTGCAACTCCATAGAAGGCTATAAAAACGACGAAAAGGCATTCAGGCGGGAGGCGGCACGGATCAATAATGGAAAAGCTGAATGGGCCTTTAAAGACCTTCCCTTTGGGGAATATGCCATTAGGGTGTTCCATGATGAAAACGGCAACAATAAACTCGACAAGAATCTTTTTGGCGCTCCGACAGAGGTATATGGTTTTTCCAATAACGCCAGGGCAACTTTCGGGCCTCCCGACTACAAAAAGGCGGCATTCATATTTGACAAAACCGATATGACTGTCAGGATAACCGTTAAATGAACTAAAAGATACCTTTTATGAGCGGACCAAATACTGGATATCCAAAGAGCGGCTGATGGGGCTAAGGGCTGAATTCTATACCGTTTCAGGAAAGATGTTTAAGACCGCCACCTTTGACTCTGGAAACAGCATCACTGTCGATGGCAAGCCGCGGGAATTCACATCCAAAATGGTCATTACAAGCGCCATAGTAAAAGGGGATGTCACGACCATGAGCTATCGCAAGGTATGGATCAAGAAGGTTCCGGATTCAATTTTCAACTTAAACCTGCTGGTAAAATAGCACCTTTCAAAATGAAACCAAGCCTCTCCAGGAATAAGCGCCTTAAGACAAAAGGCGGCAGAAGCAATCGATTTGGGGGGTTGATATCGGGACTCGGGCAAAAGGTCCTCGGCCAAACGGCCAATATGGGATTAAGATTTTTGCGAAAGAATTATGCGCTGCTCCAGTATACTCAGAATAATATCAAAAACAGAATTGATCTTACCTTACGTTGGACCCAGAATTTGGATGATGGATCTTGTCAATCTGCAACACTTCTGGCATACTCTTTTGGTAATCATCTGGAGTTGTTTTCTGTCGGTACCCTAAATTTAGGTGGCAAGAATACAGAGTTTGGGAGTATCCTAAATTATCAATGGATGGTCGGTTTAAAGTATACTTTCTAAGCGTTTTGTTGGCTTTTAGCCCCCAAAGGCAAGACAGAAAGGGCCAGGTAACCTAAGCGTGGATCAATACGCGAATTATTTCAAGCCCAGAAATTTTCTTATTGATTTACTCTATACAATTATCATATCCACTTTGATCGCCGTGTTCCTGACCTTTACCGGCATCACCACAAAGTCCTTTA
The DNA here is from genome assembly GCA_018819135.1 of Pseudomonadota bacterium. Classification (GTDB taxonomy): domain Bacteria; phylum Desulfobacterota; class SM23-61; order SM23-61; family SM23-61; genus JAHJQK01. The sequence continues at coordinate 4,490 of JAHJQK010000013.1, forward strand.
TCATTAATTTAATTGTGTCTCAATCTTTCGGGATCTCGATTTGCTCGATTATTATCTTTTTACTTTGGATATTCAAACCAGAGAAAATGGCATTTTTAGCTTTCATCGTCATCATAGGTATTGCCAGTGGAACCCTGATCGGCTTGCAAATAGGGTCTTTTCTCCTTCAGCAGTTTTTTTCCATTGTCTTGAAGCAACAGGAGATAAGTTCTCTTCGGGCTTATATACTTGCCATCACCTTCGGTATTATTCTCAGTTACTTTTTCTACTCCAAATCAAGATTAAGAGTCACTGAGGAGGAGATACAGCAAGAAAGGATCAAACGTCTTTCCAGTGAAAAAGAAGCCCTTGAGGCCAATCTGAGACTGCTTCAGGCACAGATTGAGCCCCATTTCCTGTTCAATACCCTTTCCAATATCCTGAGTCTGATAGACACAGACCCGGCCAATGGCAAGTCCATGTTAGTGGATCTGATTCATTATCTGCGCACCTCGTTATCAAGGACATTTCCTGATCCAACCACATTAGATCAAGAAATGGACATGATCAAAGCCTATCTTAGTATTCAAAAAATCAGGATGGGCGAAAGGCTGCATTTCAAGATCGAGCTTCCTGATGCAGTCCGGCAACATCCCTTCCCCCCTATGTTACTTCAACCTCTGGTAGAAAATGCCGTAAAACACGGGCTTGAGCCCAAAATGGAGGGAGGAGAAATCATGATAAAGGCTATGGAAGAAGACGACCTCATTAGAATCGAAGTCATGGATACGGGCTGTGGATTCTCTTCTCATCACAAAGCCGGGGTAGGCATCGGAAACGTGAGAGAACGTATTGAATTGCTTTATGGGGAAAAAGGGCGTTTAGTAATAGAAGAAAACAAGCCAAATGGAGTAAGGGCGATCATCGAGGTACCAAAGCATGACGTACAAAGCCATCATTGCTGATGATGAAAAGGAGTTAAGGACATACCTCAAATCCAATTTATCAGAGATTTGGCCGGAGCTCATGATTTGCGGCGAGGCCAAAAACGGTAAAGAAGCCCTTGAATTAGTGGAATCAAAGCGGCCGCAGATCGCCTTCCTTGATATCAAAATGCCTGGTCTTTCAGGCATGGAGGTGGCAAAAAGAATCGCAGGCATCTGTCGTATCGTATTTGTAACTGCCTTCGATCAGTATGCGGTAGAAGCCTTCGAAAAGGAGGCTGTTGATTATCTCCTCAAACCTGTATCGAAAGACAGACTGATTCAGACCATTCAACGCCTCAAGAACCAATTGAATTCTTCCACTGAACCACCTGCAAGGCTGGCTGAGGTTGTAGAGCAAGTCCTTTCCAGGTTGCCAGGTAGAGGGGGGGCTGATTTCCTGCGTTGGATTAAAACGCAAAACAAAGAGAGTATCCGTCTCATACCAGTGGAGGAGGCAGACTACTTCAAGGCCGAAGATAAATACACTCTGGTAATAACGAAAGAAGGGGAGTCCCTTATTAAAAAGAGCATTAAAGAATTGGCCCAGGAACTCGATCCCGGTCAATTCTGGCAGATACACCGGGGAACCATAGTGAATGTTTCCAAGATAGACAAAGTGAGCCGTTCAATCACAGGACGGGGAATATTGAAACTTAAAGGAAGACCGGAGCTCCTCACCGTAAGCCGCAATTACCTTCACCTCTTCAAACAAATGTAGCTGACCCGAAACTTGATACTGTTGATGACGACTTTATGATGAGTTCAAGAAAAGGGATCGGAAGTTTTCAGAAACATATTTACCGAATCGATTCTACGGGTTGACCACATAGACGTGGCTAACTTAATGAGCCGTCTATAAATTCCTAAGGCAAATTCGTAGGATGTCCCTCTGTCCATATTGTGTTAAATATTGGGGCGCAAGGAAAATTTGGCGAAATGGGGACGGGGCGAAAGGATGTCCCCCATTTATAACCGGGAGGGTGCCTTGACGGATCATGGCTTATTTTATAAAAGCGGGGTAAACTGCAAAGATCCATTGGGGAATATGGCTACCGTCTGGCCGGAGCTCCCATCTTTCAACTCCTCAAGAATATACTTCCATTCGTTCCGGATCATTACGTGACTGGGATAACGGGTATAAAGGTCAGAGGGGGAACAATTGGGGGAGAGAACCAGAATTTCTCGATTCTTAAAAACTTCAGCGATGACTTTTCTGTGGTCTACTTTATGGTGTAACCGCATCCCCACATCCAGTAAGGAATGAAAACCCAACCCATCCGAGCTTGCAGTGGCGATAACCACTTTCCCCCTTTCTCTAACGATATTGTGGTTCAGATTTCCGGTCCACACGTTTAAGGCCTTCGGGGATTGAACTAATTCCGTATCCTCCGGAAAGGCGTTGAAGATGCCGATATCCACGTCCGTTGGGGCTTCGGTGATGTATACTTTTCTGGTCAGTTCCACGGCGGCTCGATGAGCATGAACCAAGTCTCCTACAAAAACCCCGGCGGTCTTGCCCTCGGACGTCCCAACAGAATTCACGATGATGTCCAACCCGGCTATCCTGGCCCCTTCTTCCATATCCAGTCGCAGCTCGTTCTTATTCAGATCATATCCCTGAGAAAAGCCCGTGCCCCCAATCTTCCCCTGGGCGGCAGGGGTATGGTTCTTGATGATCGTCTCCATGCTTCCCAGCCCCGGGATGACAATTTTCCCTCCTCCGCCAAAACCGGCAGCCGGATGGGGGGTGATGAAACCCACACCAATTTTTACATCCGCCTCCGCAAAGTGCCGATTAACCTGCACGGGGGTTCCCCGGGAAGTGGTACCCAAATTCACCAGATTTTCATAGGGGTGATGGTTAAAGACAGGGAAGCGATTGGCCATCTTCTTCCCTAATTTCTTCTCCTGGTCGGATTTCATCAAGGGACGATGAGAGCCAATGGCCATAACGATCTTTATTTCTTCGTCCTTGATCCCTCCTTTATTCAATTCCTCCACGATGAAGGGCAAAAAACGGTAAGCCTGGGTGGGCCGGGTCAGGTCATCTACGGCAATGACTGCTGTTTTCTTCCCTTCCGCCAGTTTCCGGATGGGTTCCTGGGCAATCGGGTTGGCAAAGGCCTTCCGAATCTCAACCTGACTCACTTCCTGTCCATCTGCCATGGACGCCATGATTACCTTCCAGTTGTTAGGAAAAATTAATGGAAAGTTTTTATTGCCCCGCCAAGATCCCCAAGGAACCGTCACTGATTTCATAAATTTGCTCTCCTACTTTTTTTATAGGATACTTCCCGTAAACCTTTCGCACGCAGGCTGGCCTGGCGGGCCGGGTTCTGCCCTAAGCCGGCGGTGCGGATCGCTTCGGCAATCACTCAGGCCCCCGAGGGTGAGGGGAAAATTCTGCCCATAGATTATCTTTCCCACCCTTCTTTGTCAAACCCTTTCCGACTCGACAAAAAAATCGAAGGGACTCATTTATCCTTGCCAAAATCTTTCATTCTGATAGAATTTTTTTATCACTTTAGCTTTTTGAAAACCATTCCAAACAGTAGAATTTTTAAGGGCGTCATTCCTGCGAAAGCAGGAATCCAGGTTTTTCCTGTTGGGTTCTGGATCCCCGTTTTCACGGGAATGACAAAACGTAGACTTTTTTCAAAAGGCTAAAGTATTACAATTTTTTTAATTCCCCAGAAGCCAATAAAAATGGAAAGGGGAGGGGGCATGAACGAAAACCTGATCAAAAAAACTGCCCAAGCCATGCGCCAAGCTAAAAAAGTGGTGGCCCTCACCGGAGCCGGGATATCCGTAGAAAGTGGGATTCCGGATTTTCGCGGGCCCTCCGGCCTTTGGGAAAAGTTCGACCCGATGGAATATGCCACCATTGAAGCGTTCTGCTCCAATCCCCGGAAAGTTTGGACCATGCTCAAGGAAATGGGAAGCTTATTGGAAAAATCCAAGCCCAATCCAGCTCACCTGGCTTTGGCCAAGCTCGAGCAAATGGGCTACCTGAGTTCCGTCGTCACCCAAAATATCGATAATTTACATCAGGCTGCCGGAAGCAAAAGAGTCATTGAATTTCACGGCAGCGGCAAAAGATTAATTTGTATGATTTGCGGCCGGATGTACGAAAGCCAAGGAGTGAAATTGGAGCCGCTCCCGCCCCGTTGTTCATGCACCGGTGTGCTAAAACCCAACTTTGTTTTTTTCGGGGAACCGATTCCCTGGGGGGCCCACATGGAAGCCAGGGAGGAGGCAGGCAACTGTGAACTAATGCTGGTGATCGGAACATCGGCTGTGGTATCTCCGGCTTGCGACTTACCGGTAATCGCCAAAAAGGCCGGAGCGCAGATCATAGAGGTTAACCTGGAAGAAACCCAACTCACCCGCAATATATCCAACTGGATTCTAAAGGGTTCTGCCAGCCGGATTATGCAGAATCTTCTGGACGAAGTTCTGGAAAATAAAGAATAGGAAAAAAACTGGCTTTTTACAGTTGACAGCTTTATAATAAAATTAAAAGCGGGGCGCAGATTATCTTGCCAAAGGGGGATACCATGGTGGAGATGAAAGTGCACGGGTTATTTTTTGATTCGGAGACGAATCAGTCCATCGTTGTCCTCAAAGAAGAAGCCACGGGAAGAACCTTACCCATCTGGGTGGGCCTCTTCGAAGCCAATGCCATCACCATGGGTATCGAACACACCTGGACCCCCCGCCCCATGACTCACGATCTAATTAAAAATGTTATTGAGGGGATGAACGCCAACGTGCGCCGAATTACGGTGAACGACCTGCGCTCTAACACGTTTTATGCCATCATTTTCCTGGAAGTCGATGGAAGGGTAGTGGAGATTGATTCCCGACCCAGCGATGCCATTGCTTTGGCCCTGCGCGTCAAAGCCCCCATATTTGTGGCCGAGAAAGTGCTGGAGTCGGCCGGACATATGGAGTCTAAAACGAAGAAAGAAACTTCGGATAAATGGATTGACGACCTCTTTGACAAACTGAAACCCGAAGATTTCAAAACCGAGATGTAAGGGTTGATTCGGCCATTGAGCCGCTCCCAAAAAAATCGATCCCTCCCCAGCTTACGCCTTGCTCCATACGATTTTAGCCTAATAGCTCGCCCATTTTTAATTGGGTGTTGGATCCGATTTTCTCCCCCCCTGTGAAGGAGAGGGGAAGGGCGAGGGGATTCATGACAGACCATAAGAGTTTGTTGTAAAGATGCGCAAATATTTAGGACGCTTTGTACAATAAAACGTTGGCAGAGGAATAAAGTGCCAGCTTACAAATTAGCCCTTTTTGACTTAGACGGTACTCTAACCAAAGAGCGGAGTGCCTGGGAATACATCCATAGACGTTTAGGAGTCTGGGACGGATATGCAGAAAAATATCAAGAAGCATTCCTGCGGGGAGAAATTACTTATGACCGCTTCTGCCGGCTGGACGCTGCGATCTGGAAGGGGATGAAGGTTTCTGATTTGGAGAGGATCTTGCAAGACATCCCTCTCTATGAAGGGGTGGAAGACCTTTTGCAATATCTGCGTTCCGGAGGAATCAAGCTGGGCATTATTTCCTCCGGCCTTACCATTCTATCCGAAAGAATGAAGAAAAAATTCGACTTTGATTATGCTGTGGCCAATGAATTGGGGGTGACCGATGGTCTCCTTACCGGGGAAATTAAAATCAACGTTCATTACGACCAGAAAGGAGACTGGGTTCGGGATGCTCAAAGCCAGTTCAACGCCCGCCAAGAGGAAATTTTGGCCATAGGCGACAGCACAGGCGACATTGATATGTTCCAAATGGCCGGGCTCTCGATTGCTTTCAATCCCCTTTCAACGCGATTAGAATCCTTAGCTACTTTTTCGGTGTACAGCATGGACCTGCGCGACCTAATCCCTTCTTTGATTCCCCACCTCGGAATACCGGAAATCCGCAAGGATTAAAGAGTAAATCGAAAGTAGAGAACTGGGAGTTGTAAAAAAGAAGAATTTTCCCCCGCTTTTCAGTCTTTACTCTTGGTGATCCTTTGATAGAATAATTCCATAGACCTTTTCCCTCGGCAATCGCTCCGCTCGAGGAAGTTAAAGATTATAGGAGCTGGGATGCGCTGGTCTGCGAGTTGGCGGAAAAAAATTTTGATACGCCGGGGAGGATTCCTCCTGCAATTAGCCATCCTAATCACCTGGGTGGTGATGATGGCCTTGCTGGTCCAAAAGACTTTGCTTAAACCGGAAGCGCTGAAAATCACCCCGGCTCTGGCCAAAGAAAGGATGAAAATTGGGGAAGACTGGTGGGGGGTCTATTGGAAAGGGGAAAAGATCGGATACGCCGTGACCGGCCAGGAGCAACAGGAGGAAAAAATCTCCGTCCAAGAAAGGGCCTGGCTAAAGTTAAGCGTATTGGGTATCCCCCAGAATATCGAACAGATCCTCGAGTACCGGGTAAATCAAAGACTAACGCTGGATTCTTTTGATTTTTCCCTAAAATCCGGGTTGGTTCAATTCCGCTTGGCCGGGCGCATGGAAGATCTTCCTTCCCATCCAGGAAAACGCCTGCGCCTTGTAGTACATTCCGGCGGCAGGGAACACCAACAGGAAATCTCCCTTAAGGAAGCCCCGCATATCCTCGGCCAAACCAAACTTCATCTACTTTCTCAGGGTTTGGAAGTGGGGAAGAAGTACAGCATCCCTGCTTTTGATCCTGCTACCTTAAGCACTGCCGAGGTGATCGCCGAGGTTGAAGGGGTAGAACGCCTGAATATCGGCGGGGAAGAGCGGGAATTATACCGGATCGGCCAGGAATTTCGAGGAATCATGACCAAATCCTGGATGGATCGGAAAGGGGACATCTGGAAAGAAGAGAGTCCCATCGGCCTGGTTTTGTTACGGGAGAGCAAAAATGTAGCTCTCCATAAAAATTGGAACCCGGGCAAAACGGTTGACCTGATTGCCCTTACGGCCATCCCGGTGAAACAGGAAATCCCTAACCCCCGGTCGACGCAATACCTGCGGGCACGACTTCACCTTCCCACGCTGAAGGGGCTCAAAATTGAAGGGGAACGCCAATCCCGCAACGGGAACGAAGTCGTCATCCGCAAAGAAACCTTTCCTCCTAAAATTTTCGCAATAAAACCTCTTAAGGAGGAAGAACGCTTCAGGGCCTTACAGGCCACTCCCTTCATCCAGAGCGATGACCCCAAGATAAAACGTCAAGCCGAGGCCATCGTGGACGGGGCCAAGGACCCCGCCGAAAAAGTCAGCCGCATCGCTGCCTGGCTTTTCAGGGAAGTGGAGAAGCGACCCGTGGTGAGCATTCCGAGTGCCGTCGAGGTGCTACGTCAGAAGGTAGGCGACTGTAACGAGCATGCGGTTTTATTCACGGCCTTGGCGCGCGCTGTAGGGATCCCGGCGCACATGCAAGCGGGAGTCATCTACCAGGAAGGAAAGTTTTATTACCATGCCTGGGCCCAGGTTTACCTGGGGACCTGGGTGGCCGTCGATCCTCTTCTCAACCAGATCCCCGCTGACGCCACGCATATCCGACTGGTGGAGGGGGACCTGGATAAGCAACTGGACATTGTCAGGGTCATCGGCCGTTTGCAGGTGGAAGTGCTGGAGGTCCATTGATCGAACTTTTTCATTTGAGTAAAAATTTCGGAAATTTCCATGCGGTTAAGGATGTTACGCTCCAAATTCCGCCGGGAGAAATCTTCGGATTTTTAGGACCGAATGGGGCCGGCAAAACCACTACCATCCGCATGATGGCCGGCCTGATGAAGCCTACCTCCGGACGGATCCTCCTGGACGGGAAAGATATTTTGCAGCAGCCAGAGGAGGCCAAATCGATTTTGGGGTTCATTCCCGACCGGCCTTATCTTTACGAGAAGCTGACCGGGCAGGAGTTCCTGGAATTCATCGCTGACCTGCACGGCCTGGAGGCGGGAAATTCCCAACAGAAGAGGATTGGCGAACTCTTAAATTTTTTTGACCTGCAGGGCTGGAGTCAGGAACTGGTAGAAAGTTATTCCCATGGAATGCGCCAGCGTCTCGTCATTGCGGCCGCTTTGCTGCATCGCCCCAAAGTGCTGATCGTCGATGAGCCGATGGTAGGGTTAGACCCCAAAGGCACCCGGCTGGTCAAAGGCCTTTTTCGGGACTTATCCCGCAAAGGTGTCTCGATTTTCATGTCCACTCATACCCTCGAAGTCGCCGAAGAAGTCTGCCAGCGGATGGGTATTATAAACGAGGGAAGAGTGATCGCCCTTGGTACCATGCAGGAACTCCTGGAAAAATCCAAAACGACCGATGCCCGGCTGGAATCTCTTTTTCTCAAACTGACTGGGGAAGAGGAGGCGGGAGAATTGCTGGGATGAATCGAGTTTTCACCAAAGCTTGGCCGGTTCTGCTCCGGCCCAAAATAATGGGCCTGACCAACCGCTGGGGCCATCCGGAAAAGCGTTCCCTTTTTAAACCCTTGCTTCTGACCTTCCTGGCTGTTGGCTTCTGGGTCTTGACCTTTTTGGTTTTCCAGCGGGTCCTGCTTTACTTCCGTAGCGTGGACCTCTTCGGCGACCTGCTTGCTTCCAAACTGTTGGCGATGATGCTGCTTACTTTCTTTTCCATTCTCCTCTTCAGCAATGTGATTTCTTCTCTTTCGACCTTCTTCCTGGCCGAGGATTTACACCTTGTGCTTTCCTGCCCTGTTTCTTTCAACCGGCTTTACTATGCCCGCCTGACCGAGACTGCCATCCATAGTTCCTGGATGATCCTTCTTTTCGGGCTGCCGGTTTTTTTTGCCTACGGGTGGGTTTACCACTCTTCCCTGGAATATTACCTGGTATTAATAGGCACCCTCATTCCTTTTCTGATCATCCCGGCAGCGCTGGGAACGCTATTTTCCATGGTCCTGGTGAATATTTTCCCGGCCCGCCGAACCAAAGAAATTCTTTTTTTGCTATCTGTTATCCTGGTCATCGGCCTCTATTTTCTCTTGCGCTTCCTCCAACCGGAACGTCTGGTCGACCCCAAATCCTTTGCCGGGCTGGTAGAATATTTTACCGCCCTGAACACTCCGTCATGGCCATTCCTGCCCAGTTTCTGGGCTACCGAATCCTTGCTCCCCTTTTACCAGGGGGATCGAGCCAACAGCGGTTTCTTTCTCGGCCTGCTTTGGTCCACAGCCGGGGCCATGGGCGTATTGGGGAACTGGGCCTCCGGGGGTTTGTTTTTTAACGGGTGGAACAAATCGCAAGAAGCCCGCCGAGCCCGTCTCACCCAGAGCCCCCTTATCAATCGCTTTATGCGGCAAATAAGCCGACCCCTGGATCCTCGCCTAAAAGCCCTGGCCATAAAAGACTTTAAATGCTTTTTTCGCGATACTACCCAGTGGGCACAGCTCATCCTACTCTCCGCCTTAGTGGTAGTCTATCTTTATAATTTTAGCGTCCTTCCCCTGGACAAATCCCCCATGCCGACTTTTTTTCTCCAAAACCTGATCTCTTTCCTCAACATGGGCCTGGCCGGTTTTGTCCTTTCGGCGGTCGCCGGCCGATTCGTTTTTCCGGCGGTAAGCCTGGAAGGATCCTCCTTTTGGATCATCCGTTCCGCTCCGGTATCCCTGCGCAGCTTCCTGCGGAGTAAATTCTTAATGAGCCTCTTCCCCCTTCTCATCCTGGCCGAAGTCTTAATTTTTTTATCCAACTATTTTTTGCGGGTTTCTCCTTTCATGATGATCCTCTCTGGCGTAACTATTTTTTTCATGGCGTTTGGAATCGTTAGCCTGGGCATCGGTGTAGGAGCCATTTACCCGCGCTTTCGGGTGGAGAATGCGGCCCAAATCGCCTCGGGTTTCGGAGGGTTTTTTTTCATGATTTTGAGTATGCTTTTCATTGGGGGCGTTGTCATTCTTGAAGCCTGGCCAGTCTATACGATTTTTATGGGCGAGTTCCACCAGCGCGCTCTTTCCTCCTTGGAGTGGACCGGCATCGCTCTCTCCTTTGCGGGGGTGGTTGTCTTGATGGGAGTGGCCGTCATCGTTCCCATGCGCCTGGGAATAAAAAGAATTAGTGAGATGGACTTCTGATTGCGGCATGCGGATTGCGGATCAATAATTCGAAGAAAAATACTTTTTGGACGCAGATAAACGCAGATTTTCAGGATTTTAGGCCTAAAAAAATTGTATCAATTTATCGCATTGGAAAAAATATGAAATAGAGCGATCAAAAAGGTTGTCATTCCTGCGGAAGCAGGAATCCAGATCTTATTTTTATCCTGGATTCCCGTTTTCGCGGAATGACGGTCAAGTGGAATAAAGAGTTCGGAGCAAAAAATATTTTGGACGCAGATTGGCGCAGATGTATGCCGATATAAACTTTTTAAAATAATTAACAAAATTTTATATATTGAATTGTTGAATCGCTTTTTAATGTAATATTCTTGAAATCCTGAAAATCTGCGTTTATCTGCGTCCCCAAAAAAATGATTTATTCTTGCCCCCATTGTCGCACCCAAAATTTTGCCACTAAAGCTCGGTTGCGTACTGCCCGATTGGTCCCTCTGCAATGCTGGAAATGCGGCAGAGAAATTAAAAAGCTAAGGCAGACTTGCATTAAAAAAAGAGGCTCTGCTAAAAAATAAATTTTACTTACATCTCCCCTCGTGATAGCAGGGGTTACCTATAGGCATGCTTGCGGTGTTTAATGGTAAGGATATAGATAATATGCTTTTGGGAATCAAGCTCATAAACAATGCGGTAATTACCGAGCCGGAGGGAGTATTCTCCCTTATGGTTCCCCACAAGGGGTTTACCCTCAAGGGGATGGGCGGCCAGAAATTCTATTTTGTTCAACACCAGTTTTAAAAGGCTTCGATCGGCATGATGGAGCAAATCAAGATCGGATTCCGCTTCTCGGGCGAATTCGATAGTATATTTCACTTGAGGCCGTACCTCTTTTTTACGGCATCAAGCGAAATCGTTGTGCCTTTTTTAACCTGTCTCTTCGCCCGTGCGATTCCCTCTCGCTCCTCTTGGTGCGAAAGGATATCGAGTGTCTCCATAAGGCCTTCGAGTTCGTCGGTACTGAGGATAATAGCCTTGTTTACGCCGTTTTTGGTAATAATAAACCGGTCATATTTTTCTTCCACATCTCTTATAATGGCGGAGAGATTCTTCTTCGCTTCTGCAATCGGTATCGTATGGCTCATGTTCTTGCTCCTGTTTACCTATTTTTCCCAAGATGACCATAATTATAGTCTATTTAAAAAACAAAATCAAGTGAGAAGATATGACTGCAATTCAGACAGTGGAGGGAGGTTAGTAGGGGGAGGAGGGGCTGGAGGCAGGTTCTTTCATTTTTTGGGATATCTCGGGAAGGGGAAAAAGATCTTCCTCAGGGGTCTCTATTTGCGGGCGGGTTTGGTGGACAAGGG
>JAHJQK010000136.1 GCA_018819135.1 Pseudomonadota bacterium
CCTTCATAAAATCTTTCAGTGGTCAACTCTGAAGCCTCTTGGCTATAAACCGGTAAGTTAAATATGGCGAGGTTTAAGAAACGAATTTGCTCCCCATGTTTCACGGTGAAGTCCAGAGTTTTTTGAGCCCCCGTCATTGTTTCCGCGGGGGTACCGAAAAGGAGATAGACGTAAGGGGCAATCCCTGCCCCGGCCAGATTCTTTAAAGCTCGTGAAGCCATCTCTAAGTTGATCCCCTTTTGCAAGCGGTCGAGTACCCTCTGGTCTCCGGACTCCAGCCCGAGCTGCAGCATAACGCATCCCGACCTTTTTAAGACCCGACAAAAATCCGGATCCATAAGATGGGAGGTAATTCGGGCAAAACCATACCAGGGAACCCCAGGAGGATTCTCGGCGATTTTCTCCATCAAGGCCGGAAGGATGGCATTGTCCAAAAAATGGATCAGAATTGGCTTCATCTTCTTGGTGAGAACATGCAAATCATGGATTACTCCTCCTGCGGGGACAGCAATATAGGGATTCCCTTCGGCTTTTTCGGGACAGAACGAACACCGGTTCCAGTAGCACCCACTCGCCGAACTGTAGGGAAGAATGATTCCAGGCGCCATATATTCATCCAGGGGAAAGAAATCATAATCCGGCGTACATGGCCGGGCGTTAAAATTTTCGGGAATCGCCTTCTGTTTATCCAGGAGAGAAAGTATCGGATATTCTCCCGGCCCGGCTACTAGGAAGTCTACAAGACCCTGGAACCGATTTTGCCATTGCGGCTGCCTCATCCAGGAGGTTATCAGTCCCCCCCCTAAAATCACTTTCACTCTTGTAAAATTTTTTTTTAAGAATCCGATCATGGCGAAAGTACATAAGGCTTGGCTTAAATAATTCAGAGAAAATCCGATCATAGGGGAAGCGGCTCCTTCGAGAACCTGCACCATCCTTTCTTTAAAAAAGGGGTAGAAAGGATTTTGCTCAGGTTTTTCCGCTGCCTGAATCAGGTCTACGGATCTTGTCGGAGAAAGCTGGGGATGCTGGTAATTGGCCAAACTCAGGCGAACATTTTGGGAGATCGCGGCCTGGGCTAAAAGCCGATTCAGATCTTCCACTGCTCTTTTGTATCGTGCCCAATCATGGTAGGTGGTCCAATTTTTTATCGAGTTGAGGTTAAAAGCAAGGTTACGCCAAGCGCGTCGTGTCCAAGTATCCAAAGAAGCACCGCGGGAAGGGGAAAATGTTTTTTCTTGGGCATGCAGAAGGCCGAGAAGGCCTTCTAAATTGGCATCCCAAATTTTACATTTTATCCCCCACCCCCCGAGGAAGCTACAGAGTTTGGCGATACCGGCAGGAGGTTCGCAGGGTTTGACTACGGGAGCGTGGACAAGGATCACGTTTTTCTGCTCGCATGGGGTAGAATCGGCATTGAAGACCCGCATCTTTGTTTAGGTCCTTTCTTTCACGCCGGGTCCTCTTTTAGGATTCAATATTTTTTAATCAGATTATAAGTCGATCACTTGGCCATCCTCCGCCCATTCCATTTCCAGGCTGTTAAGTTTTTGTAAAACGTCCTCGCTCATATGAGTCAGAATAAGCCTCTTACATTGCAGTTGGTCCCGCTTGTTCATCAGGGTTTGATAATCAAGGTGATATTTAACCCTCTTCTCAAAAAAATAGGCTTCGCTGATAAAAAGGTCAGCGCCACGGGCCACTTCCGCCAGGGTTTCCACCCATTCTGTATCGCCCGAGTACCCGATTATTTTGCCATCACACTCAACCCGTAAAGCATAGGAAGGAGCCCCGCTCGGGTGATTGACCGGATAGGGAATAACCTTGATCCAATCAATGAGATGGGTGTTCCCGTCTTGAAGTTCGACCAACTCAATGGCGAACTTTTGTTGAACCCGGGAGGAACCGGGAAAAAGAACTTCCATCGCTTCGTTGACCCGCGTTCTTACTCCCGGAGGTCCGGCAACGACCAAAGGGCGTGTTCGGCGGGTGAACTGGGCGTTAAGAATAAAAAAAGGAAGTCCCCCGAAATGATCTCCATGCAGGTGCGAAAGGAGAATCATGTCAACCAAGGAAGGGTCGGCACCAAATCGTTTCATAGCCACAAGGGAGGAAGTACCGCAATCGATGAGCAGCTGCCCGGTGGCTGCAGTTACCTGGATGCAGGCTTGAAATCGCCCGCCACTTCCCAAAGCGTCTCCAGATCCTAAAAATTTTATTGTAACCCTGCTCACTCG
>JAHJQK010000137.1 GCA_018819135.1 Pseudomonadota bacterium
CCGAAGCTGCTCCCCCTAAGCCAGCGCCTGAACCCATTGATCTGGTGAGCCTGCGTATTCAGTTTGCTTTCGATGATTACACCCTCGCCACGAAATCGAAAGAAAACTTAGAGAAACTTGCCGCCTGGATGTCCAGAAGTCCCGCCGAGAAAGTTCAGATCGAAGGGCATACCTGTGACATCGGAACATCCGAATACAACCTGGCTCTGGGTGAGCGGCGGGCTAACAGCGCCAAAAAATACTTGGAAGGGCTGGGGGTAGCCTCCCCAAGGATATCTACCATCAGCTACGGAGAAGAAAGACCTCTGGTGCCCAACAAAAACGAGTCGGAACGTTCTAAGAACCGCCGGGATGAATTTATTAAGACTAAATAACCCTTCCCCATCTGCAGGAACTCTTCCTCAAACGAAGAATTGAGGAAGAGTTCCTCAGGATGCGGTTGACCCTATGAAAAAAATAAATCGCTTTTTTTTACTCGTTTTTATTTCGCTCGGCTTATTATCTTTCAGCGGATGCGCCACCCAAAACGACCTGGAAGCCCTCCAGCGTGATACGAACAATAACACCAAAGAACTTTTGGCCCTCCAGCGCAATCTCTATGATTTAAACTCAGAGATTAAAAACCTTTCCACCAAGACCAAGACGGATACCGTGGGAAAAAAGATCAATGATCTGCACCAAAAAATGACTATCCTGGGGGCGGAGACCAAGACGAAAATCGGGTTTTTGGAAAAAGAGATGGAGACTGCCAACCAACCCATGCGCCGCTACCAGGCAGACCTGGGAGCCCGGCTGGATAAAATCCAGATGGAAGTGCAAAATCTGATGGGACGGTTTGAAGAAAGTAAATACTTTGCCCAGAAGACTTTCGGGGAGACCAAAACCCTTAAAGAGGCCTACCAGGGAAAAATCGACGAAATGGATAAACGCATTGCGGCCTTGAACAAAAGCGTGGAAGAATGGGAGAAAAAAATAGCGATCCTGGAAAAAGAGGGTAAAACTGCCAAGGTCGAAGGGGAACCCGGGGAAGAAAAAACCTCGGCTATCCAGACCCCCCCAGCCCAAGGTTGGCCTACCACAGAACAGGTTCCATCCCAGAAAGCGGAACAGGAAGGAAAAAAAGTTATCGCCTCTCCTGATGAAGCTTACAAGAAAGCTTACGAGCAATTTACCAAGGGCAATGTCGAGGGAGCGAAAGCAGATTTCAAGAGATTTCTGGAGGTTTACCCCAAGTCCAAGTATGCTGAGAATGCCCATTACTGGCTGGGAGAATGCTATTTCGCCGAAAAAAAATATGAAGAAGCCATCTTGGAATTTGATGAAGTGATTAAAAAATATCCCAAGGGGAACAAGACTCCCGACGCGCTGTTCCGCCAAGGGATCGCCTTCCTGGAGATGAAGGATGCAATAAACGCCAAACTGATATTAAAAGAAGTCATCAAGCGTTTCCCTAAATCAGACCAAGCCAAGCGAGCTCGCAAGAAAATGCAAGAAATCGGGTAACCCTTCCCACCAACCAATCTTGCGCTTTCAGCCCCAAGAGGCGGATGCTAACGACGGGATGCCTACCAACCTGATGATCTCCCGATAAGTCTTCAAAATTGCTTAGGGCAAAGGAATGACCGTAGTTCCCCGGGGCACCGGAAGCTGAAAATCTTGTGCCGTCCAGAAGGGGTTTAACTCCATCTCGAGGTATTCCACCGTGAGCCGGGCCACCGGTTCGAAGGACGTAAACTGGATTTTTTTGGGGAAGAGGAAACCTTGAATGCGGCGGAAGTCTTCAAAAATTAGGCGTTGGGATAAGGCCGGCCGGTAAAATTCGGCACGAAGAATATGCCAGGAAAAAGGGTTTACCCAAAGAATCTGGCGCTCTCGGCGTGAGGTAGAAGCAAGTTCTACGGTCCAAAGACCCTCCTGCCCATCTCGGCGAGTGGAGGCTAAGTCGTAATCGATCAAAATAGGGTCGCCTAAAAGAAAAGAAACGACTTCTTCCGGCTCCAAGGCTAACGGCAGGGCCAAGGAAAGATGCTTGGCCATGGCCCGGCCCCGATAATACCTATTCTCGGCAGGATTATATAGACTCAACTCGCGTCCATCCGTAACCAAATAGAACTGGGGTGTACCCAGAGGGCTCAAACTTTCCGCTCGCAACCACCCCGGGCGACGAACAAAAAGGACTTCCTGCGCCTGGAAGTTTTTTCCCGCTGCAGAAACTTTCACCTGGGCCAGGCCTTTCAAGCCTTCAAAGGTTTGGAGGCGGGTCCTGATTTGATTTAAAAGAAATTCGGGTGAAGGAGTTTCGGGGGGAAGGACGGGAAGGGTGGCACAACCACTGATCGGCAAGAAGAATAGCAGGCTAAGAAGCCAAATCCTCATTCGCGTTTCTTTTCTTTTTGCAATTTTTTAATCTTTTCTTTCAACTCAGATTTTTTGGGGTCCAATTTATTGGCCCGTTCATACATCTCGATGGCTTTATCGAACAGCTTGCTGTGGGCATAAGCGTCTCCCAGATGTTCAGCAATAATCGGATCATCCGGAGCCAAACGGTGAGCTTTTTCCAATTCCGCTACCGCTTTTTCCATTGCTCCCTTTTTGAAGTAAACCCAACCCAGGCTGTCAGTGATATAGCCATCATTGGGCTTCAACTCCAAGGCCCGCTTGATGAGGCCCTCCGCTTCATCCAGGTTAATTCCTTTTTCGGCAAAGGTGTAGCCGATATAATTGAGAGCCTGGGCATGATTGGGATTCACTTCCAGAACTTTACGCATTTGGGCAATACCTTCCTGCCAGTTCCCGGATTTGTCGTAGAAGACTCCCAGGTTAAAAAGGATTTTTTCATTTTGGGGGGCCAATTCCAGAGCTTTTTTGAGCAGGCGGATTCCCTCCTCAAACTGGTTGGTTTTCTCGTAGAAAGAGGCTAAAAAGCGGTAGAGTTCGGGGTTGTCCGCTTTGACCCGGATTGCGGCCTGAAGAGCAGAGATCGCCGCCTCGGCTTTGTTCTGTTTATCGTAGACATAAGCCAAATGAATCTGGGAATCGACGTAGAGAGAAGAGGATGGCGGGATTCGTTTAAACTCTTCCGCGGCGCGATCCAATTCTTTTTTCTCCTCATAAGCCGTTCC
>JAHJQK010000138.1 GCA_018819135.1 Pseudomonadota bacterium
AGCCGATCATGCAGGTCAGGTGTAGCGTGAAAATGAAGATCAATCGCCCCTTCTAAAACTTCCATCCGCTTATCCATGTTCTTTACCCCCTTTTCCTTCTTTGGATCATCGCGGCCACGGTTTGCACCACCGCTTCATTTTGGGGCATCGTTCTTCTCTGCGTATCTACCCTTCTCCGTGTCTCTCCCGCTGCTTTTTAGACGATCCCCAAGTAGATCTCTTTAATGTAAGGGTTCTCCATTAATTCTTGCGGCAGACCCTGGAGGGCGATCTTTCCCAGTTCCAGTACGTAGACCCGGTCAGCCATGTCGAAAGCCAAGACAGCGTCTTGTTCAACCAGAAGAATGGTCATCCCTCTTTTTCTGATGTCCTTGATGGTATCGGCGATCAGCTTTTTGACCAGGACGGCCAGCCCCAAGGAGGGTTCGTCCAGCATCAGGAACTTGGGCTGGGACATGAGGGACCTGGCGATGGCTAACATCTGCTGCTCCCCTCCGCTTAAAGTTCCGGCATCTTGGGTTCGCCTCTCCCGTAAAATCGGAAAGAGGTTGAACATCAGCTCCAAGTCTCTCTGAACTCCATCTTTATCTTTGCTTCGCAGGTAGGCCCCCATCCTCAGGTTGTCTTCCACGCTTAAGTCGGGAAACAATCGCCGGCGCTCCGGGCAATGGATGATGCCCCTTTTCACCACCTCCACCGGCGAGAGGTGGTCCACCCTTTGGCCCTCGAAGAATATGGAGCCCCGGGGTTCAGCCACTCGAGAAATCGCCTTCAGCAGAGTAGTTTTACCGGCACCATTGGGCCCAATCAAGGCTACTAACTCTTTCTCCTCGACTTCCAGGGAGAGGCCTTCCAGGATCAAAGCCTTTCCATAAGATACCCAAAGATCTCGAACCTCAAACAGTGACAAGGGTCTGTCCTCCTTTTCCCAAATAGGCCTGAATGACCTTTTCGTCCCGGGATAATTCTTCGGGGGTCCCATCGGCGATCTTCTCCCCAAAATTGAGGGTGATAACCCTTTTCACCAATTTCATCAGCTCCCGGAGTTTGTGCTCGATGATGATGATAGAATGGCCTTCTTGCGATAATTTCTGGATGAGGGGAGATAAGGAATAAATCTCCTGTAACCCCAGGCCGGCAAAGGGCTCGTCTAAGAGTAAGAGTTCCGGCTCAGTGGCCAGGGCCCGGGCCAGTTCCAGCCGTTTCAGATCCCCATGGGATAAATCCTTAGCCAGCATGCCCTCCTTGCCCGATAATCCCACGCTCTCTAAAAATTTCCCGGATTTTTCCTCAACTCCCCCGTCCTTTCTCCCCTTACTTGCCCCCGTTTGGGAAAGGCAGGAGATGGTCACGTTCTCGAAAGTGGTGAGTTGGTGGAAGGGCCGGACAATCTGGAAGGTACGAGCAATCCCCTTATTGACGATGGTCCAAGGCTTCAGGCCAACAATGCTCTCTCCTCTAAAGGTGATCATCCCCCGGCTGGGTTTGAGAAAACCGGTCAACAAATTGAAGATGGTGGTCTTCCCCGCTCCGTTGGGGCCAATGATCCCTAAGGTCTCCCCTTGGTGGAGAGTAAAACTGACGTTGCGGACAGCTCCCAACCCACCGAAGTATTTGGTCAGATCATGGACTTCTAATATCGTTCCCATGAATAATCTCACCTCCCTTTCTTCTTGATTAAGCCCATGATCGCATCGCTGAGGGTGGGCAATACCCCCTTGGGAAGAAACAGCAAAATGAGGACCACGGCCGCGGTATAGATGAGAAGTCGCACTTCTTCCCATTCCCGTAGCATTTCATTGAAGATGGTCAGGAGATAAGCTCCGCAGATAGGCCCGGTAATTGTGCCGATGCCTCCCACCACGCTCATGATGATCACTAAAATCGAGAGATTGATGGATAAGGTCTCCGGCCCCACGTGAAGTTGATTGTGGGAGTAGAAAGCCCCGGCCGCCCCGGCTAAAAATCCGCTGACCACAAACGCCGTCAGTTTATAGCGGGTCGTATTGATTCCCGAGGCCATGGCCGCCATTTCATCTTCCCGGATGGACTTGAGGATTAGCCCTTTATTGGATCGGCCGCCGGCATAAACAATACCGCAGCACAAGACCGTGAGTAGGAGTGAGAAATAATACTTTCCCGCCAAAGTCGGCCAAATCGGGGAAATTCCATAAAGCCCATCGAGTCCGCCGGTTATTTCCCAGTAGACATCCGTGAGGCCATGGGCAACCGCGGCTGCTGCAAAAGTCGCCAAGGCGAAATAGGGGCCTCTCAGCCGTAAGCAAGGCATCCCGATGATCAGACCAAGGATCGCGGCTATGCCCCCGCCGATGAAGATCGTCAACCAGGGGGGGATTTTGAAATAAAAATTCAGAAGCGCTGCCGTATAGGCTCCCCCGCCGATGAAAAGGGCATGGCCAAAGCTGACCCGGCCCGTATAGCCGCAGAGGATGTCCCAACTGGCCACGTAAACGGCGTAGATGTTGGCCAGAATGACCAGTTCTACGACGGCCCGGTTTTCGATAAAAAGCGGGACCGCAGAAAGGATGGCCAAGGCGACGAGCAAGCCAATTCGTTCGCTGGTGAAAAGAGATCGGTTTTCTTTTGCAAGCATATCTCCCCCCTCAAACCTCCACCCGTTTCCCTAAAATTCCAGATGGTCGGAAGGTTAAAACGAGCAGAATAGTGATCACGGACACGATTTCCCCGAAATAGCTGGAGATGGCAAAAGAAATGACTACCTCCATGTAGCCGATCAGAAGGGCAGCCAGAATCGTCCCTTCCAGGCTCCCGATTCCCCCAAGAACCACCACGGCAAAGATCCGCCCCAAGGCGGGAGCCCACATTTCCGGGCGAGCCCCTATGGTGGGAGCGATGAAAGCCCCTCCGATGGCTGCCAACATGGCGGAGATGGCAATGACCGTCAAATAAACCCTTTCATAGTTGATGCCCATGAAGAGAGCCGCTTCTCGGTCCTGGGCTACGGCCAGAATTGCTTTCCCCATGCGCGTCCGGTAGATGAACAACCAGAGAAAAATCAACAAGATTGCGGATGTCCCCAAAGTGAGTAACCTTTGGGCATCAATATCCACTCTGCCGAAGAGGGCGAACTTTTTTTCGATGAATCCCTGGACATTCCGATCCGGCGGGCCAAAGAAGAAGATCATCA
>JAHJQK010000139.1 GCA_018819135.1 Pseudomonadota bacterium
ACTTGGGTATGGGAAAACTCCCGTCCTGCACGCGGCTTTCTGGAACCATGGCCTGACACCTCCCCATGTTTTTCTAAAACATGTAGCATAGTCAGGCATTGATGTCAACCATATAATTAATTATGTATCGTTGTAGGGTTAGTACATTCCTAATAGTTTGCTAATAGTTTGCATTTTGGGCCGATCAAAAATTTTTTTAAACCTAAAAAAGGCGATTTACCACAGAGGGCACAGCGCGGCATAGCCGCAACCAAAAGAAATCACCCCCTCCCAACCCTCCCCCCTCCGAGGGGGAGGGAGAGGGTGGGGGGGTTGAACCAGTGGCAATTGATCGGATGTCAACTTATTTAAGCCATTCACTATAGGTTGAATCGTTTTATGTATTTTATAGAAAATAATCAAAAAGGTATAGAAATAAAAAATTATTTTTAGGAGGACAACATGGGAAAAGTTGAAAGCATTATCAAGTCGGAAATATTGCGTTTGGCCAAAAGAGAGCTCCGGGCCGCCTTTCTTCCCCTCAAACGAGATGTGCGTGGAATTAAGCTCAGATTATCGCGTCTTTCCAAAAACTTCAAAACAATAGATCGATTGGCCAGGGAGCAGATCCGCCAGGATGAAAGCAAAAAAATGAAATTGGAAGGTAGCCTGGAAGAAGCCAAAGCCTCCCGCTTTACACCGGAAAGGATTCGCCTTCTTCGGAAAAAGCTTGGAATTTCGCAGAAAGACCTGGGCATTCTCGCCGGAGTGAGCATGGGGGCTGTGGCCTCCTGGGAAAAAGGAAAATTTCACCCCAATTTAAATAAAAAGGTGACTCTTGTGGCCATTCGGAAAATCAGAAAAAGGGATGTAAAGAAAATCCTATCTTCCAAGCGCATAGAAACGAAAATAAATCTCCTCGAGTAGGAAAAACAAAAAAAGCCAAAGGGAAGGGGGGTAGGTGATAATTATTCTTTTTTTATAATGAAGAAAGGGAGGCCAAAATGAGGAAGATCTATTTGATAATCACGATGGGAGTCATGGTCTTATGCTTAGCTACCGGTGTTTTTGCCCAGGGAACTTTGGAGAAAATTTCCAAATCAGGGGAGTTTGTAGTCGGAGTGAGGGATGGGGCTATTCCCTTCGGCTTTATCAGCAAAGACAATGAACACGTGGGCTTTAGTGTGGATATGGCTAAAGAATTCCATAAAGCCTTAGAAAAGGAATTGGCTAAGCCCATTAAATTTACCCTAAAAACCACCAACCCCAAAACCCGCATCCCCCTTGTGGCCAAGGGGACGATTGATATTGAATGTGGTTCTACCACCAGATGGTATATCCTTAAAAAACCCCACTACAGACCTGATAAAATTGCGGCAAAGAATCGGTATGGTTTTTCAACGATTCGAGCTTTACCCGCATATGAGCGCCTTGGAGAATATCACTCTGGCTCCTATGAAGGTTAAAAAAATGACTCGCGAGGAAGCGGAGAAAAAGGCAATGGCTCTTCTGGAAAGAGTAGGGATCCCGGAACAAGCCAAAAAATATCCTGGAAATCTTTCCGGGGGGCAACAGCAAAGGGTAGCCATTGCCCGGGCTCTGGCCATGGAACCCGAGATCATGCTTTTTGACGAACCAACCAGTGCTTTGGATCCCGAGATGATTAAGGAAGTATTGGATGTCATGATCGACCTGGCCAAGTCTGGCATGACCATGATCGTAGTGACCCACGAGATGGGTTTTGCCAAAGAAGTAGCGGATGAAATTATTTTTATGGACCAAGGCCGAATTATCGAAAGGGCTACGGATAAAAATTTTTTCGCCAATCCCCAGACCGAGCGAGCCAAAGAATTTCTGAATAAAATCTTGATTTAGCGGGGTATTTAAATTTTTGCAAAACTTCAAGTAATTTCGCTATTTATCTTGTAACAATTTGATATTATAAATAATTTAATAGTATATGAATTTCCTTATTGGACACGGATGAACACAGATTTTCAGGATATTTAATGCAAAAAAATAAATATCTGTGAATATCTGTGGAAATCTGTGTCCAAATTAATTGAATTGATATTAAAACATGAGAGAAAAAACAATTGGAATTCTGGGTGGTATGGGCCCGGAAGCAACGCTTCTTATGTTCGCTAAGATTTTAGAGAATACGCCAGCGGCCAAGGATCAGGAACACCTCAGGATGATCATCTATAACAATCCTAAAATTCCTGAGAGATTGCCAGCAATCCTGGGTGTGGGAGAAAATCCCGTCCCCGTGATGGTAGAAAGCGGCCTGTCTTTAATAAAGGCTGGAGCTGATTTTATTGTTATTCCTTGTATATCGGCCCACTTTTTTTACAAGACCTCCGTAAGCAGCTTAATATTCCCATCCTATCCATCATCGATAAAACCGTGGAAAAAGTTGAAAACCATCACCAAAGGCTGCAAACAGTTGGGCTTTTAGCTGCTGAAGGGGCTATTCGCGGAGGGTTATTCCAAGAGGAATTTTTTAAAAAGGGCATTAAAACCTTGGTCCCAGAAGGGGATGACCTGCAACAGCTTATGTCGGCTATCTTCCGTATCAAGGATACAAAAGAAGGGTTCGATCGTAAAGTGATTAAAAAAGAAGTCATGGCAATTTCCAAACAACTAATTCAAAAGGGGGCTAAAGGAATCATTGTCGGCTGTACCGAGATTTCAGTGATTATAAACTCAAAAGACCTTCCCATTCCATTTTTCGACGCCCTCACCATTTTGGCCCGAGCTGCCATTGAAGAGGCAGGGGTGAAAGCCCTTTAAGGCTCCAATCGATGCTAGCGGAGCCCTAAACAGCATGTATTTTTTTAAGTTTACATAATATATCTTATCAGACGATATAAATGTAAATATACAAACGCCCGGTTGAGAATGTCTGCCCCTTCTGTATTCATTAAAAGGGCGATAAATTAGGTGGTAACTTTCTTGATGGCCCGGCGGAAACCTTCCAAAGATCGTTCGATGACCCGGTTTTCCACACAGTAAGCGAGACGGAAATATCCTGGAGTTCCAAAGCCGGTTCCAGGAACGGCAAGGATATTCTCCTGAAGAAGAGCGTTTACAAACTTTACATCATCAGCAATGGGAGATTTTGGAAATAGATAAAAAGCCCCTTCTGGCTTGATAAATGAATACCCGGCCTCAGCCAATCCCTGGCATAGTATATCCCTCTTCCACCTATACTCCTCCACATTCACCTTAACTCCCTGGAGTTTGGTAAGGATGCGTTGCATCAGAGCCGGAGCGTTCACGAATCCTAAAATCCGGTTGCAGAAAGTAAGCCCGTCGATGGCCTGTTTGCAGTTTTCCAGTTTAGGATTTACAGCCAGGAAGCCGATCCTTTCGCCAGGCAAAGAAAGATCTTTAGAATATGAGGTGGCAATTATGCTATTAGCGTAACCCTGAAAAATACTGGGAACCCTTGCCCCGTCGTACACGATTTTGCTGTAAGGTTCATCGCAAAGTAAATAAATGGTTTGATTATTCTTTTGTTTTACTTTCTCCAATAATTTACCCAGCTTTTGTAAACTATTTTCGTCATAAATTCGGCCAGATGGATTGTTGGGTGAATTCAGAATGATGGCTTTTGTCTTTGGACTTAAGGCTGCCTCAATTTCTTTCAAGTTTAATGTAAAGTCTTCATTTGTTTTAGCTAACTTACCGATTCCATTATGATTATCAATATAGAATAAATACTCAACGAAATAAGGAGATAGAACCACTACTTCCTCTCCCTGGTCAAGAATGGTTTTCAAAGCCACATTGAGGGCCCCACCAGCACCGCATGTCATAACGATTTGTTCCCAGGTTAGCGGAACGCCTTGTTCAGTAGAGAGAAACCTGGCCACTGCCTCGCGGGTATCTTTTAATCCGGCATTAGGCATATAAGCATGTTTCCCTGGGCGTTCATCGCTGACGACTTCCAGGATAGCCTTCCGAACCTCTTGCGGCGGTTCAAGGTTTGGGTTCCCCAGGCTGAAATCGAAAACCTTGTCGGCACCCAGCTTGTTCTTCAACTCGATACCTTGTTCAAACATCCTGCGAATCCAGGAAGCTTGCTCCATGTAATCCTTAATTTTCACTGAAATAGACATATCCACTCCTTATAAGACCTTTAATACATCTTTCATGACCTGGAGGGTAATTTCCATGTCCTTAGGGGATCCAATCGACATCCGAACTCCGTCCCGAAGGCCCTCTTCGTCGTAGTGACGAGTCAAAATCTTCCGGTCAAAGAGGGATTGAAAAAAACGATTCCCTTTTCCTTTCTGGGGAGGTTGAGGAAAAATAAAGTTTCCCTGAGAAGAAATTATACGATATCCCAGCCCCTTGGCTTCTTTGGTAAACCAATCTCTGGTGGCGACGATTTGGGCAATGTTCTTCCGGAAATATTCTTGATCGTCCAGGGCCGCGGATACGACGGCCTGGGTTAAACGAGTCACGTTGAAAGGATCTTTGACCTTGAACATTTCCTGGATCAATTCTCTGCTGCCAATCGCATACCCTAAACGCACCCCGGCCAGGGAATAGGACTTAGATACAGTCCGCACCACGAGCACATTGGCAAATTCGCGAACCAGTTCCAGGGCATTGGCCGTAGCAAATTCAGCATAGGCTTCATCGACCACGAAGACCCCCTGGACCTTCTCGACCAGACTTCGAATCAGGGGGATGGCATAGGCAAAGCCAATCGGGGAGTTGGGATTGGCAAGAAAAAAGACTCTCACCTGCGCCGGAGGGTCTGGGGGCTGGTCGTAAGGCTCGGCTACCTGAATTGCTTCGTTCTGAACTCCATGAATGGTTCCTAAAACTTTATACAGGGGAAACGTGGGTACATAAAACCCAATCGCCTCACCGGGGGAGGCAAAAGTTCGAATGATTATGTTCAAGAGGTCATCCGAACCGTTTCCGCAGATGATCTGATCCTCCGCATAACCATAGAGGCGGCTCAACTTTTTTCGGATTTCCAGGCTATCCGGGTCAGGGTAGATACGCAGCTCTTCATAGTTTAGCTTCTGGAGGACTTCTTTAACCCGCGGTGAAGGCGGATAAGGGTTCTCATTGCTGTTTAGCTTGATATATTTCTGGCTGGGGGCAGGTTGAATTCCCGGTAAATATATCTTCATCGCAGTAATGCTCTTTCTGACGTATTCCATAATTTTTTAGCACCCCTCAGATTAAAACGCAGATTGCCGGGCAAAAAATCTCTGTTGTTTTAAATCTTGGTTTTGATTGCTACTTCTTTTATTATTGGCTAAATTTATTAAAGCATCACTTTTTCACCCCTCCTTAAAAGATTTACATCTTATTGAATGCACTTAATACCGTCAAGGGTTTTAACTTTTTGTTTTCCGGCGGTCGATCACTTTGGGGGCCTTTCCTTCAAGAGGTTGCAGGCTTTCCGGGGCCACCAGCTTAATTTGGGCGCTCACGCCGATGATTTCTCGAAATTTGCGCTCGATCTGCGAGGAGATATTCTGCAGATTCTTGATCTCATCGGAAAAAACCTTTTCATTTACTTCCACTTTCACCTCCAGGGTATCCACCCCTTCGGTTCGGTCCACGATAATCTGATATCGCGGCTCCACCCCCTCTACCTCTATAAGGATGGATTCCACCTGAGAGGGGAAAACGTTTACTCCTTTGATGATGATGATGTCATCGCTTCGTCCCAATACCTTTTTCATGCGCATGAGGGTACGGCCGCAGGAACAGGGGGATAAGTCCAAAGAAGTGATATCCCGCGTTCGGTAACGAACCAAAGGGAAGGCCTCTTTGCTCAAGGTGGTCAAAACCAATTCCCCCTCGGCGCCCGGAGGAAGGATCTGGAGGGTCTGGGGGTCGATGATCTCGGCGATAAAATGGTCTTCGTAGAGGTGCAGTCCGTTCTTGAACTCGCATTCAGCCGCCACCCCTGGACCCATTACCTCGCTGACGCCATAATTATCAGTAACGCTGATGAACAGGCGATCCTCGATCTCTTTGCGTAGAGATTCAGGGCAAGGTTCACCTCCGAAAAGGCCGAGTTTCAGTGATAGATTTTTGGGGTCAATGCCCTCAGCCCCCAGGTATCGGGCCAGCAGCAGGGCATAAGAAGGCGTACTTACCAACGCTGTGGTCCTGTAATCTTGCATAATCTGGACCTGTTTACTGGTGTTACCGGTAGACATGGGAATCACCGAAGCCCCGATGAGCTCGGCTCCATGGTGGAGCCCAAAGGCTCCAGTAAAAAGTCCGTACTTGAAAGTGATTTGCACCACATCATCTTTGGTGACCCCCCCCGCAGTGAGCACTCTGGCGGTCAGCTGGCTCCAATGCTGCAAATCATTTCGCGTGTAACCAGTTACCGTCGGCTTTCCGGTAACCCCTGAGGAAGAATGGATGCGCACGACTTCCCGCAACGGCAAGGCAAACATTCCGTAGGGATAGCTTTCCCGTAAATCTTCTTTGGCCGTCAAGGGGAAGCAGGGCAAATCCTTTACGGATTGGATTTCATCGGGAAGAATCTTCAAAGAGTCAAATTTCTTCTTGTAAAAGAAAACATTGCGGTAGACGCGATTAATAGTGGACTGGAGACGCTCCAGCTGGAGCTGCTCGATGGCCTCCCGTTCCATGCATTCATGGCGGCTGTCCCAGATCATCGCCATCCCCCCCTATTCCCAGACCTCTCGGTATTCTTTACCTAGATAGGCCCGTTGGACTTCTTTGTTATCCAAAAGATCTCTTGTCTCCCCCTCCAGGATAATTCGACCTGTTTCGAGAACATAACCCCGGTCTGCTATTTTTAACGCTGCTTTAGCGTTTTGCTCGACCAGAAGAATGGTAGTTCCTCGGTGAGGCAGGATCTGGATAGAATTGAAAATCAGGTTCACCAGCATCGGCGCCAGACCCATGGAAGGCTCATCCAGAAGAAGCAGCTGGGGTTTGGCCATGAGGGCCCGTCCGATGGCCACCATCTGCTGTTCACCCCCAGAGAGGGTTCCGGCCCGTTGTTTCTGGCGGTCCTTCAAGACTGGAAAAAGGTCGAAAACAGAATCCAGATCTTTCAGAACCTCTTTTTTTTCCTTTCTTTTAAAGCGAATGTAGGCGCCTAATAACAGATTGTCAAGGACAGTAAGAGGCGCGAAAAGTTGCCTTCCTTCGGGAACCTGCCCAATGCCAAGTTGAAGAATGTGCTCCGCCGGCACCCCAACGAGATTCTGCCCTTGGAAAAAAAGCCGGCCCTTGGACAGAGGATGGATGCCAGAGACAACTTTCATGAGCGTCGTTTTGCCTGCCCCGTTAGCCCCCAGAAGGGTTACAATCTCTCCCGGGGTGACATGGATTGAGAGGTTCCGAAGAGCCTGGATGACGCCGTAAAACACACTGACGCTCTCAACTTTAAGCATTGCCGGTCTCCTCTCCGAGGTAGGCAGCAATGACATCAGGATCCCGCTGAATGTCCCGCGGAGAGCCTTCGGCAATTTTTTTTCCGTAATTGAGGACCAAAAGTTCGTCGGATATCTCCATGACCAGACTCATGTCATGTTCGACCAAGATGATCGTGATCCCTCTCTGCTGGATCTTGCGAATCGTATGGCAGAGTTTTTCCGTCTCCCGGGTGTTCAACCCCGCCGCCGGTTCATCCAGAAGAAGGAGTTTGGGGTAAGTGGCCAACGCCCGGGCGATCTCGAGAAGCTTTTGTTCCCCCAGAGGCAACGAAGTGGCCTCCAAGGTCGCTCTGTTTTCTAGGCCCATGAAGGTGAGCTCGGCGAGGGCTTTTTCTTTAATATCTTTTTCTTCTTTTTGCATCCGAGAAAGGCGAAGTCCAGTGCTCAAAAGGCCCGCGGATGTCTGGGAATGTCTTCCCACCATGACATTTTCTAAAACCGTCATGTTGCCGAAGAGTTGAAGATTTTGAAAAGTCCTGGAGATTCCCAGTTGAGCGATGAGGTGCGGCTTGAGGCCGTTCAGGATTTGGCCATTGAACTCGAGAATTCCCTCAGAAGGAGGGAAGATCCCGGTAATCAGATTAAAAAGAGTGGTCTTCCCTGCCCCGTTGGGACCGATGACGGATTTGATTTGCCCGCGGCAGATGGCGAAATTCAACGAATCGATCGCCCGCAACCCCCCGAAAGATTTCTGTAAATTCTTGGCTTTGAGGATCTCCTCCCTCATGGGTTTTTTTTCCTAGTTCTTCTCATGCTTTTCAATAGTTTTTGCATCCCCTCCAGAATTCCCTGAGGCATGAAGAGAAGAACCGCCATGAGAATTCCACCATACGCCAAAACTTCGAACTCTTCCAAACCCCGGAGGTATTCCGGCAGCGAGGTTAGAACGGCCGTCCCCAAAAGAGCGCCCCAGATGGTCCCTGCTCCTCCGATCACGACCATCATAAGGAACATAATAGAAGGCATCAAACCGAACGAACTTGGGCTGATGAAGGTGATGAAGTGAGCATAAAGGCTACCCGCAATAGAAGCATAGACCGCACTCAAGACAAAAACCTGGACTTTGTACCACGCGGCATCGACCCCCATTGCGTTCGCTGCCAATTCCCCTCCATGAACTGCGCGCAGGGCGCGCCCTACACGGGAATTAATCACGTTAAGGGAAAAAATCAACAGGAGAAAGACAAATCCCCAGACGAGATAAAGATAAGCGGTAACTTCTAGGACCTGTCCGAAAAAACTGAGTGAGGGAATTCCCGAGAGTCCAGACGGGCCACCGGTCAGGGTAATGAGTTCATTAAAGGCAATGAAAAAGATCTCCCCGAAACCCAAAGTGGCGACAGCCATATAATGCCCCTTGAGACGAAGGGTGGGTTTCCCGACTAAAAAGGCAACAAGGGCGGAAAAGAAGATTCCGGCAAAGAAAGCAACAACCGGATGAAAAGAATATTGGCTGGTCAAAATTCCAGAGAAATAGGCGCCAATTCCGAAGAAAGCGGCATGGCCGAGAGAAATCTGCCCGGCATAGCCCATGAGGAGGCACAAGCCCATGGTGACGATGCTGTTTATGCCCAGAAAGACTAGGACACTGATAAAATACTCGTTTCCATCGACGATCCATGGATAAAGGACAATAAGAAGGCCGATCAGCAGGAGGGAGTAAAGGTCTTTCCTTCTCATCCGGTCCCTCATCAAAATTTCTTTAGTTCGCTTTCTTCGGCGCTGCCAAAGAGGCCGCTGGGTTTGATCCAGAGAACAATTAATAGGACTAGGAGGGCTATTGCATCTTTGTATCCTGAGGAAACTAAGCCGGCTCCGAGGGATTCCAGGATCCCAATGAGAAAACCAGCCACGATGGCCCCTCCCCCGCTACCCAGGCCGCCGAGCACTGCGGCGGCAAAGCCTTTTAAGGCCAAAAGAGGACCTCGATCATATTCCATGAGCGTGATCGGCGTAATAATGGCTCCAGCTATCGCCCCGATGGCTGCGCTCAAGCTGAAGGAAAGAAGAACCATTTTCTGCACGTTGATCCCCACCAGGCGCGCGGCCACTGAGTTAAAGGAACAGGCTGTCATGGCCTTCCCGGCCAAGGTACGATTGAAAAAGAACCAGATTCCGAGGAGGACCACTCCGGTAATTCCGAGAACCCAGAAAAATTGCGGTTGCAGGGTCGCTCCCCATATATGGATGGGTTGGTCGCTGCTGAAGGAAGGTAAACCGTAAGGATCCTTGCCCCAGAGGAACATCGCCATCCCCCGGAAAAGAATAGACCCCGCCAAGGTGATGATGATCAGAGTGATAATCGAGGCATTTTTCAAGGGATGGATGGCTAAACGCTCAAAAAGAGCGCCTAGCGTCGTCACGACCACCACCGTGAGGAAAAATCCCAGATACATAGGAATCTGGAGGACGGCAGTGAAAAAAACCATCATCAGGCCCCCCAGCATCACAAATTCCCCTTGGGCAAGGTTGATGATTGCGGTGGCGTTATAAATCATGGTGAACCCCAAGGCCACAAGGGCGTATATGCTCCCCACATTGAGGCCCGTAAAAAGGAACTGGATAATCTGACTGGTAAGACTCATAATGGCTAGAGCGATTTCCGGATAAATAAAGAGCCTGGGTCCCTGCTAGGCATCAGGCGCCGGACCCCTGCGCTCTATTCGCTGCTTTAGTTTTTGGAGAACGATCAGTCGGCGAAAGCCCAATCGCCGTTTTTAACCACAATCATTTCAAAAGCATCCTTTTGGAGTCCCGTGTGGTCTTGCGGAGACATGTTAAATACTCCGCCGGTTCCGGGCCAGTTTTTAATCTTGGTTTCTAAGTAATCTCGAATTTTTCCTTTATTAAGGCCCACAGCTTTCAAAGCATCACTCAGCATCATAATCGCATCGTAAGCGTGCCCCCCGAAAGTGCTCACGTCGGCCTTAAAGCGTTTCTCATATTCGGTTTTATATTTCATAATGATGGGTTTCTGCGGGTTGTCGGGTTTAATTTTTTCGGCCACCACCAGACGCCCCAAGGGGCAAAGAACGCCCTCGGCAGCTCCTCCGGCCAGTTCGATATTCCTCTTCGACCCAAATCCGTGGCTCTGGTAAAGGGGGATCGTCATGGACAGCTGCTTCCAGTTCTTGGTGACAATGACTTGGGGTGGCCCCACAGACCAGTTAATCACGGCCTGGGCGTCGGTTCCTTTTATCTTAGTCAACTGCGCGGTCATGTCCGAATCTTTCGGCCCGTATCGTTCATCGGCTATGAGGGTTATCCCGTAAACCGGCGCCACTCTGGTTAGTTCTTGTCGTCCGAAATTTCCAAATCCGTCTGTTACGGTGATAATGGCTACCCTTGAGATTCCCTTTTTCTTCATATGCTCGTAAATCATTTCCACTGCGGACGTATCCGTCTGGGGGGTTTTGAAGATCCACTTATTCTGCTTCTTGGGCATCTCAAAGGTTGGGGCTTTTATGATTCGCTCCAGTTCACTCTTCGGCGTAACAATCGACAAAGCTGCCGCGCAAGAAACGAGGGGCGTTTTCGCCTTTTCCATTATGGGCACCACCGCCATACTCTCGCCGCTCGTGGAAGGACCGACGATGGCGATTACTTTATCCTTTTCGAGGAGCTTGCGTACGGCCAAAACTGCCTGACTAGCGTCGGTTTTGGTATCTTCGATAATAATCTGTAAAGGATGACCGTTGATCCCCCCGGCAGCGTTAACCCATTCCTCGATCATCTTGGCCGTGTTCCGTTCGGGCTCACCCAAGAAAGAAGCCCCTCCGGTTACGCTAAAGACTGCGCCGATCATATAAGGCTTCTTCTCGGCTGCCCTAACAGCTTTTGGCAATAATCCCAGGAGCAAAAAGCTAAGGCTAAAAACCAGAACACTCGTGAATAACCGCTTCTTCATAACCGCACCTCCTTATTTTTTTCCCAGAGGGAAGAAATTTTTCCGATTCCTTCTGATGGGAGCCCCTGGGTATCCCCTGCTCTTACTTGTTTTCTCGATTTTAAAGCGAATAAACTTTTTTTCCCTCTAAAATTCGCACTTTTTTTTCGGAGAGTACTGCAATGGCCCGATCGGTTTCATCGAAACGGAAAATAATAATGGCATTCTCTCCGCTCTGCTGGACGAAAGCATACAGGTATTCCACGTTGATTCTGGCTTCGGCTAAAACTTTCATAATATCCGCCAATCCGCCCGGCCGGTCGGGAACTTCCACGGCCACCACTTCCGTCTTTCTGACTGTAAAACCCTTCTGCCCCAATGCTTCCTTGGCTTTTTCGTTGTCGTTGACAATCAACCGCAAGATGCCAAAGTCTTTGGTGTCGGCCAAAGAAAGAGCCCGGATATTCACTCCCGCCTCTCCCAGGGTACGGGTTACCTCGGCTAAGGCGCCGGGTTTATTTTCGAGAAAAACGGAGATCTGTTCAACTTTCATCTTTGCCTCCAAGGTAAGAGGTTTAAATTAGGACGCAGATTTTCGCAGATATTTTTTTCGGGTTAAAGCAAAAATTGTAGAGATCCTGCAAATCTGCCCTGTTAGATAGTAAACATCTAACAGGGTGAATCTGCGTCCCAAAAGGTCATATCTTTCGTTTATCAATAACCCGTTGGGCCTTGCCCTCGCTGCGTTGAATGGTCTTCGGCTCTACCAGTTTTACCTCTGCTGTGACTCCGAGCAAGTCTTTGATATCTTTTTCGATCCTTTGTCCCAGCACCTGGAGGTCTTTGACCTCATCGGAAAAACCCTTCTCGTTGACTTCCACTTGTACTTCGAGAGTGTCCAGGTTTCCTTGGCGATCTACGATCAATAGATAATGCGGCTCCACCCCATCGACGTTCATCAGCACGCTCTCGATCTGGGAAGGAAAAACATTCACCCCCCGAATGATGAGCATATCATCGCTGCGCCCGCTGACTCGCTCCATGCGCACATGCGTCCGTCCACATTTGCAAGGCTGGGGGTTAAGAACCGAGATGTCCCGGGTGCGGTAACGGATTAAAGGGAAGGCTTCCTTGGTAATGGTGGTGAAGACCAGTTCCCCTTTCTCCCCATAAGGGAGAACTTCTCCGGTCCGGGGGTTGATAATCTCCGGGATGAAATGGTCTTCGAATATGTGCAAGCCTCGCTTGGCTTCAATACACTCAATGCTCACCCCGGGGCCGATGACTTCACTTAACCCATAGATATCAATGGCATCAATCCTGAGGTGGCGTTCAATCTCATCGCGCATTTTCTCGGACCAGGGTTCGGCTCCGAAAATACCCACCTTCAATTTCAGCTTTTTTATATCCACTCCCATTTCTTCGGCGGTTTCAGCCAAAAATAGGGCATACGAGGGGGTGCAAGTTAGCACAGTGGACCCAAAATCCTGCATGATAATGATCTGGCGCTTGCTGTTGCCTCCAGAGATAGGAATAACCGAAGCGCCTAATTTTTCGGCGCCGTAGTGGACTCCTAATCCCCCCGTAAAAAGCCCGTACCCATAAGCGTTGTGGATAATGTCGGTTTTTTGCGCCCCGGCGGCCGCCAGCGAGCGGGCCATCAGCTCTGCCCAGGTGTTAATGTCCCGCCGCGTGTAACCGACCACGGTTTGTTTTCCAGTGGTTCCGGAAGAAGCATGGATGCGCACCACCTGTTCCATCGGCACGGCAAAAAGGCCGAAAGGATAGTTGTCCCGCAGGTCTATTTTGGTGGTGAAGGGAAGGCGTTTTAGATCTTTTAAGGATTTAATATCTCCCGGCCGGATGCCGGCTTCGTCAAATGTTTTCTTGTAGAAAGGAACTGTGGCATAGACCCTTTCCGCTGTTGCCGCAAGGCGCTTGAGCTGCAAAGCCTCCAATGCTTCCCGCGGTAAGGTTTCTAATTCTTCATCCCAGATCATTGAAAACTCCTCCAGGCGTTAGTCATTGGTCATTCGTCATTGGTAATTGCCCATTGCCTCTTGCCTATCACCTATTGCCCAATTTTTTATACCACCAGAAATCATTATTCTCCACCGGATCATAGGACCGGTAGGAATTATTGATCCATATCATGGGAGCACGCTGGATTTCGTCAGATTCATGAATCAATCGCCCGAAGCCCATTACCATTCCCACAAGAGCCCCATGTTTACGAACCGCCTGGAAAGCGTAGTGGGAACATGTGGGATAACTTGGGCATCGGTCTCCGTCTACCGGGCTGATATAGGTTTGAAAAAACCCAATGAGTCCTTGTACAACCATTTCACCGGGGGAAGGTGTTTTTTCTGGATTCCGTACCTTTCCACTCGCAGGAAAAGATTCGTCCTTCCAGGGTTCTACCCACCGGCCTTCTCCAGCCCCCCCCTCCTTTTTATTGAAACCCACAAGAAGGAAACCGAAGAATAGGAGGATGAGGATAAACTTAAAAAACATAGGTCAATGCAAGCACGGGGCTTTTCCCTCGGAGAGAAACTCCCACGGAAAAAAGTCCCCCCTTGCCCAAGTGGTCAAGGTATTCCTCTTTCTTTTTTTTGTTGTATTTGTGGGCACTGGCTACTGCGCTATAGATATTCCCACTATACCATCCCAACTCCAAAAAGGTCAAGATTCCACCGATAACGTAATTTTTCCGTTCGAAAGCTTCCACTATCCCCCATATAAAAGCCCCGTTGAGAAGGAAAGCGATGGATGCATCCCGGTATCGTTCACAGTACAGGTGTCCTGATCCCGGAAGAATGGCAGCCAAAATCCCTGCTGTCGCCGGAGACTTTTGGGGGATTTCATGGATGCGATCCAATCCTTGAGCAAAATATTCACTCTTGAAATATAACTTACTGCTTTTATTTATTTTTCTGTATTCGGAAGAAGCTTCTTTCCATTTTTCTTCTTTCAGGTAGGTGGCAGCAATCTGCCACTGGGCTTCATCGGCAGTTGGTGCGTCTGCAGCTTCTTCTTTGGCTTTCCCGAAGAAGAAACGAGCCTGGGAATATTCTTTCTTCTCTTTAAAACAAAGACCCGTAAGGAGCAAGGCTTCAGCTTGGTAAGCGGTGGAAGGAAATTTCTTTATTAAATTGTCGCTCGCCGATATCGCTTCATCCCATTTCTTCCCATGGAAATATGATCGGGCAATTTTCCACTGCGCTTCTTCGGTTCTGGCATGGCGGGGAAAGAAAAAAAGAAAACGTTTATATTCGGTGACCGCTCGATAATAGTCACCTTCTTGATAAAAATGGTCAGCCAGATCCATCTGTAATTTGGCATCGACCGATACCTTTTCTCCTTCCGCGGACAAAGCCGCAGAAGGAGAAAAAAAACAAATTAACAAAAGAAATAATTGAAACCGCAGCGGCTCGACAAGGTTTTTATCGCTGGGCCTCAATTCAGGCACTCCTGCCCAATTGAAAGGCCTCAAGGTTGATTTTTTGGGCTTGGGGGGGGAAACGGCGCAGGAGGTTATCGGTCCAGGTGTTTTCGGTGATGGAAAGAAAGTTATACAAAGCACCCAACATGACCACATTGGCGGCCCGCACATCCCCTGCCTTTAAAGCCAGGTCCCTGGCCGGGATGCTCTTGATCTTGGCCGCCCGTTGCGAGAGGATGACGGCGACTTTCTCCGGGTAATCTTCCGCCCCCAGAGAAACCGAAGGAGGATTGAGGCGCTGCTCGTTCAATAGGATGGTTGGTTGAGGCCCTAAACAATGTATATAACGGAGCGCCTCCAGCTCCTCAAAGGCCATAAAAATATCTACTTCCCCTTCCTTAATCAGGGGAGAAAAAACCTTCGGACCGAAGCGAACATGGGTGGAAACGCTTCCCCCTCTCTGGGCCATACCGTGAACTTCACTCTTCTTCACGTCAAAACCCGCATCCATAAAAACATCCGCCAAAATCTCGGAAGCAAGGATAATACCCTGCCCTCCTACCCCGACCATCAAAATATTGATAACTTTATTCTCCATTTTTTTCCTTTATCGCTCCCCATTTGCAGATCTGTTCGCAGAGCGTGCAGCCATTACACAAGAAGCGGTCGATAAAAGCCCTACCTTTTCTTTTCTTCCCCCCGGCATTCATTCCTTCTTCTTTGACCCACTCGATGGCCGGACACCCCAGGCGTAAACAGACGCGGCACCCGGTGCATGATTCGGGGCTGACGAAAAAGGCTTTCCCCGTGACCGCTCTCTCCCTCCGGGAAAGGACGCAAGGGGCCCGCGCAATAATTACCGAAGGCTCCGGGCGCTGAATCTCTCGTTTGATTACGCGCTCAGTGACGGCCAATTGGTAAGGGTTGACGACTTTCACGTGTTTCACCCCCAGGGCTTTAACCAGCTTAACCAAGTCCACCTGAAAAGCTTCTTCCCCTTGCAGGGTAAACCCTGTTCCCGGATGATCCTGCCTTCCAGTCATGGCGGTGGTGCGGTTATCCAGAATGATGAGCGTCACCGCCCCTTTGTTGTAAACAACGTTCAGAAGCCCGGTAATTCCCGAATGAAGAAACGTGGAATCTCCAATGACTGCGACGACCTTCCCTAAGGCATCTTCCCCCAGAGCTTTGTCCAGGCCCATGGCGTGTCCGATGGAAGCGCCCATACAGACGCAGGTATCGATGGCGCTGAGGGGCGGAAGAAAGCCCAGGGTATAGCACCCTATGTCCCCGGTGACAAACAACTTCAATTTGCTCAGGATAGAGAATATCCCCCGGTGGGGACATCCGGGACACATGATGGGCGGGCGGGGGGGTAGAGTTTTGGAAATCTCTTCCAACGGGGGTGGAGCAAAACCCTTTAACCCTTTAGCCACTAAGGCAGGGGTAAGCTCTCCGCAAAGCGGGAAGGCAGTCTTGCCGGTGGCTTCAATTCCCATCGCCTTTACCTGTTCCTCGATAAACGGGTCCAGTTCTTCTACGACGAAGAGTTTTTCCACCCGGGAGGCGAAGGATCTGATAAGTTTTTCCGGGAGCGGAAACACCATGCCC
Source organism: Pseudomonadota bacterium (assembly GCA_018819135.1). Taxonomy (GTDB): domain Bacteria; phylum Desulfobacterota; class SM23-61; order SM23-61; family SM23-61; genus JAHJQK01. The sequence goes on from JAHJQK010000139.1 coordinate 16,379, forward strand.
AGCTTCAAAAAAGAAGCTTCCGGCATGACTTCTTTGGCGTATTGGTAAGAGATGCCGCTGGTAATGATCCCGATTTTGTTGTTCCCCCATTCGATCCGATTTCCGTCAAAAGTTTCGGCAAAGCGATGCAGGTCTTCCAGGCGTTTTTCAACTACCGGGTGACGCTTGCGGGCGTTGGCCGGGAGCATAACAAATTTCATCGGGTCTTTGCTAAGCTTGGGCGGGGCCATTGGCTCCGAAGGTTCTTTGGTAAGGACAATGGACTTGGAATGCGACACCCGGGTGGTAGTGCGCAACATTACGGGGGTATCGAATTTCTCGCTCAATGAAAAGGCCAATTCCGTAAAGTCCTTGGCCTCCTGGCTATCGCTGGGTTCCAGCATGGGAACCTTGGCAAATTTGGCATAGTTCCGGTTGTCCTGCTCATTCTGAGAGCTGTGCATTTCCGGGTCGTCAGCCGTGACTAAAACCAGCCCCCCGCGCAACCCCGTATAGGATAGAGTGAATAGGGG
>JAHJQK010000140.1 GCA_018819135.1 Pseudomonadota bacterium
AACAGATAGTAGACAGAAAAATAATATCAGGATAATATAATTCTACCTATCGTGGCATGCCTGATTCTTGCTTAACCTGTCAAAATAAAAACGCATTCTATGGTGAAAATCATGGACGTCCGCAATTCCAAAGAGCGCGATGGTTAATGATATAATGAGCCGAGTAGACCAGTTTCTACTAATACCGCAGGTTGAGGTTTGTTTTCTCCGTTAGCCGCCTGGTTTCCTGGCGGTGCCACAATATTTCAAATCTGTATCCGTTGGCCCGGTTCTCAACCAACCATATTCTTCAGACTTTGCCTGGCGCACTAAGAATTTGCTTTGGGATGAGTTAAATGTATTAAAACGGAAGTTGAATGTCAAGATCAAAAATTCCATCAATAATACCATCGATGATTACCGATTCAAATCAAGTATGTTTCGTTAAAATGACTGGTCGAAGACTTCAGGAAGAAATCAATTAGGATGCTCTCCAATATATTGGGGGTGGCTTCGGGGCTACAACACTAAGTATATCTTGCCATGATTGATGGCTTCGTATACACAACATAAAACTTCATAGCTTCCGGCAAAAACCATTTTTCTTAAGCCGACCTTAATCATCCCAGCTTGGGTATTGTTCTGGCGGTTTTCCGTGCATCTCAAGGAGAACCGGCTTCTTAACCGCTCTTTCCAGATCAACCCCTTCCAGGATTACGTCGAACTCCCAGTTGTCGCCAAAGTCATACAGGTAGTGCATCCTCTGTCCGACACGAAGCGGCACGTCGCCCACCATAACGTCACTTGTCCACGGCCCCTCGTCCATGTATGGGTGATTGATCATCTCCAATGCCCCAAAGGGGTTTTCATACGAGAAATGATACAGGTGATCGTAATCAAACTTGACAGCGCTGAGAATGGCAGACGCCAGCGATTCCAGGGAATAATTTGCTGGGATAGCAATCCGGAACCATAATCGCCCTAAGGACACCTTAAAGATGTGCGTTCCTTCTCTAAAGGCCCATTTGGGAAAGGAAAGGTTGTTCTTCCAGTCCGGAAAATAAGGCTGGAGAACAGGCTGCAGCACACCGACCGGAACTTTTCCCTCCTCTTCTAATTTCAAGATAAGGTTGATATTTCTGAAGAACTTGGCGTAAAGTAAAGCCAACAATGCACTGCCAAATGCGGTGCGGTCAATGCGCTCAATCTGCCACCCCTTGCCCTCTATGGGCGAACCGGGCTGTATGGCGATCAGGCCGAACAACTCCAGCAGGCCCAAGTTATGCCAGCCTGGCATGTACCTCAGTATATACTCGGCATCTCTGGTTCCTGCGACCTGTAACCCCTTATTGGACATCCGTCCGAAGAGGTTGCTCCACGCTTGAAAATTATCAGGGATCAAAAGCGGACCTCTGCGGCCCTCCCCGATGATTTCCGGCTTTCCCCGGAGCAACCAGCTTTCCAGCAAGGTACAGTATCGCTCGGTGGGATTCAGATTTTCCCAAACCTGGTGTATTCCTTTATCGACAGATAGAAAGAGCTTTCTACCTGTTTCCCGAACACAAGCGAGTCCTGAGGCCCGCATCAGTAGATACAACCCATGAAGGTGCGGGTATGATTTCTGCTGGGGCCGCTTCAGCCTGAGTTGAATAGGATGGGTCAGACGGGCATTCATCTCTGCCACCACATTCCTGGGCAACTGGTGTGTGCCCGCAACCGGTAGCTCCTGTTTCCTAAGATAATTCAAGAGCGTATCGAAATCCTTTAGAATGGTACCTGGGCCGCTGTCCGAGATAACGGCTTCTTTCAATACTTGACTATGCACGGACGAAACCTCAAGTCTTTCAAATGACACCTTGCGTATCATTCGACCTCCGAGTCTTTGATCATAGCAAACCCTATGATTGGAACCAGAACTACCATTGCCAGCTCAGCGATCCATCAGGATGGAAGATGACCATTTGGGAGTGATGATTCCTTTTCGTTCCTATTCTTTGCCAAACTGCCAACGGCGATCCGGCCATTGGGTGAAGAGGTCCTTGACTTCGCCAAAATGGATGCAGCGTCCAATGCATTTATCGACGCAGGCCGGCCTTTCCCCTCGATCGATTCGATGGTAACAGAGATGACATTTTTCAGCCACACCTTTATCGGTATTGAACTGCATTACTCCAAAAGGACAGGCCTCGAGGCAGGCCTTACAACCGCTGCAGGCTTCCGGATCAACAAGGACGATCCCGTCGGTCCGTTGATGGATGGCGTTAGCTGGGCAGGCCTCCTTACAAGGGGGTTTGGAGCATTGAAGGCAGCGAGCAGGAAGAAAGGTCAGCCTAAGCTGGCCATCGACTCTTTGAACCCCTTTTGTTTTCACCTGGATCCACCGAGAGCCTTCCGGTGGGTTATTCTCTTGCTTGCAGGCCAGCTCGCAGGTGTCGCACCCCCAGCAGATCTCTTCATCGATGATCATGGCCCATCTTTTGCTCATCTTCCTATCTCCCCCCCTTTTTGAGGAAAAATCCGGCAGAGCAACACCCGGAGGTTCGTTGCTCCCATGGCTGGGTCACAAGTCCCGGGATGATTGTCCGTGAGAAGGTTGATGTTCGCATCCTGCCATCCATGTTCAGGTGGATTGGTTTCAGGAAACCACCAGGCGTGCTGCGCTCCGATCACTCGCGGGTCGATCCCCAGGGTCAACTTGGCCCGTTGCCGGCAACGGCCCCGGGCCGATGCGATTATGACCCAGTCTCCCTCTTTAATCCCTTCTCTTGCTGCTGTTTCCGGATGGATCTCGACTAAAGGCTCCGGCAGAAGCTCCCTCAACCACGGGATTTGCCGATGTTCCGAATGGAAGAAGGCCGTCGGACGCATACCGGTGATAAGAATGTAGGGATATTTTTTAAAAAGGTCAGGCCGGCTCACCGGAGACTCCGGAGGTTCCCGAAACTGGGGCAGAGGGTCATAACCCCATTCTTTCATCCGGGTCGAATAGAGCTCCACCTTTCCGGTGGGGGTAGAGAATCCCTTCTGGACATATTTGCGATATTCCATCCGACCCCGGAGATAGCCCCTTTTTACAAAAGCCTCAAAGTTTAGACCTGAAGGAGCTATAATGGCATTCAGGGCTCCATGAATGGTTGGCCACCAATGTTCTTTTGGCCCCACCCGGTTTCCGAGTTCATTGAGCATCTCATGGTCTGATTTACATTCTCCCACCTGGATCACCTTCTGGCGAGCCAACACATAGCCATGCCTTTTCCAGAAATCCGCAACGTAATCCATTTCGAGCCACGTCGCCGCTGGGAGGACGAGGTCGGCCAGTTCCGCTGTCGGAGTTAGGAAGAAGTCGGAAACGGCCAAAAAATCGACCTTCTTTAAAGCCTCATAAACCATCGAGGCATTGGCCCGAGTCATGACCGGATTCGTAGAGATCAAAAGGACCATCTTCACAGGATAGGGCTTTTCCTTAAGGATGGCATCCCAGACGAAGCTGGGATTGAGGATGGCAAAGGCATCAGCCAGTTTAAAGACGTCTCCCCCCAAACGCTTCTTCCTTTGTTCGGGGGGGAGGAGCTTATGGGCCCCAAATTGACTGGCATTCATGGTTGGAGGAGGGACATAGAAGACCATGCCGCCGGGAGCATCGAGGTTGCCGGTGACGGCAGCCAAGGCGATTAAAATCCGGTTATTATCGACGCAGTTAACCGACTGCTCGATGGCCACGCCCCACTGAATACAGGCCGGCTTGGTTGTAGCGAAAAGTCGGGCAGCCTCCCGAATCTTCTCTTCTGGCACCCAGGTGATTTCGGCAACTCGCTTCAGGGTATATTCTTTGATGCGAACGACGAATTCTTTCCAGCCATAAACCCAGTCCTGAACGAATTCCTGATCATAGAGTTTTTCTTCAATGATCACCTGAAGCATTCCCATGGCGAGGGCTACATCCGTTCCGGGTCTGAGCTGAAGCCAAAGATTTGATCGATCGGCCAATTTAGTGAACCGGGGATCGACCACAATCAATTTTGCCCCTTGGGCCAAGGCATCAGATAGATACAACCCTTTGTATTCATCCGGGTTGGAGACGACGGCATTATTCCCCCAGACCATCACACAGCGGGGATTTCCCTCATAGTCGCACACCGGTAGGTTGCCGCAAGTGATGATGGAAGTCGCCACCCGTGGCCCGTAACACATATGGCCAGCGGTGAGGACATTGGGAGTCCCTATGAGGTTAGCAAAGCGATAAATGAAGGCTTCATTATCGCGACCTGTCCCATAACCAAGCACAATGGATTCAGCTCCGTACTGGCTCTTATATTCATTGATTTTTGAGCTGAGAAGATCATACGCCTCATCCCAGGAGATCCGTTCCCATTGGCCCTCCCCTTGTGACCCTTTTCGTTTCAAAGGGTGGCGCAATCGGTCGGGATGATAAGCCAGTTGAATCGTAGCAATCCCTTTGGGGCAGAGCGTTCCATGGCTGATCGGTGATTGAGGATC
>JAHJQK010000141.1 GCA_018819135.1 Pseudomonadota bacterium
TGATACTTGAGATCATAGACCGCATGACTTGTTCGCTTGATCGGGCTCATGCCCGCGTTATACCATGCTTTATCGCCTTCGGCGATCCCGTTTTCATCCGCTCAGCAGAGCTAAGCGGTATTCAACGGGTTTTTTTATAAATCGCCTCATCTTTTCTCGCAATCGATCCGACAAAAGGAGAACCGCTAAGCCAAGAAAAGCGAGGAAGACAAAGAAAATTCGAAAATGAAGGGCCTGCCCGCCGTTTAAATATGTGGCCAACTTGGCCACGAGACCTACAACGATGAAATAAACCCCAACGATCAATACTGAAATTGAGTTGTACAAAATGGATTGCGAGGGATAGAAATTGATATTGAACAATGGGGCACGCCAAACCGAGCGGAGAACCAGGATATCCGCCACAACGAGCGCGCCACCATTGATCATATCCAACTCAGTGTTCAAAGAATTGAAAAGAAGCGTTTGCCCGCCCGTATATATTCGTGCTGCGAAAAATCCTCCCATCCCCAGGACCATGAATTTGATCTGCCAACGCATCCGTCCGGTGGAAGCCCGGAGAGTTCTCTCTAAATTCATCAGGATAAGAACACCACCCACTAAGAAGCAAAGGTAAAAGACATACCCAGACCAGCCAACAGGAAATACCCATGCGGAGGATATATCGATAAAGACAGGGTTGCCCTCAAAGAAGGATCTTTTAAAGATTGTCACCATAGAGATGGGAATGGCCCATACAGCGAGGATAACCCACCGCCATTTGGAAATAACTTCTTTATAATTCTCTCTGCCGAAACTCAGGGCGAAGAGCAGCCACGTTCCCGGCAAAAAGGCTGTGGCCCCCACTCGAAGATATTGCCACCAGAGCATTTCTGTGGAAAACTCGGCCTCAAAACTTAAGCCCATGAAAACCGCCTCGCAGGCCAGAGTAATCATTCCGGCTGCAAAAACGCGGTGGACAAAGGAACGCCAATCCCTTAAGAGAACCCACCCAGCCAGGAAAAGGCTAAAAAGAGCGGCGATGATGGAAAGAAAGGTGTTGATCATATTTTTGTTATGTTACCAGGAGGCTTTTCACCGGAATATAGCCCCTAAGAAGGTAATAGAAGAATTTAAGGGATTCTCCGGCGAATTCATGTAGGCCCTGATTATGCTGCCACCAATTATTTCTCTTAAACTTAATAAAAATTGGATGGGGAATGATCTCTAATCCCAGCGGGGAACCCTCTTGTTTGTAGGCCCAGTAACTCCGGCGAGTATGGAACCCAGGGGCGACTAAAATTGCTCTTTTTATGCCGTCTTGGGCAATTTTCTCTAAAACTATCCTTGCTTCTATCAGCGTTATCGGATGTTCTATGGGAACATTAATAATCCGAAATTGGGAATTTTTTATTCCGTGGCTTTCCAATTTATTGGCCATTAGCAAGTTATAATTCGGCAAACCAAAATTTTCCCCGTTTTTCCCATTCTGTTGACTAACGATGATAATGCCTTTCACTCTGTTGGACGCTAAGAATGCTAATCCCACCTCCACTGCTTTTTCTTTTACCAATTCCCCCCCTTCTATGATAACGATATCCGCCTCTCCATTCCATTCAGGGGCAAGATACCTTCCCGCCTCTATGAGAATCGTTTGATAGTTTAAAATTAAGGCCATCAAAATCCCGCATAATGCAATGAAAGAATTATCTTCTTCTTATTCATTACTTACCAGCGCTCTATCTTTCTTGCCTTTTTCTTTTTTCTTTTTACCTTTTGCCTCAAGCCCTATTTATGCCTTGCGCCCCCTCGCCTTACGACTTGCGCTTTCACGGCTTAACGATCACCTTGTAGGAATGGGTATCAGAAGGGTCATACGGTTCTGACGAATACTCCAACACTTGAGCATAGGTAAGGGATCGAAAAGCGTGGGCTACCCTTGGGCTAATATCCAGCCTATTACCCGCTTTCACTATTATCTTTTTGCTGACAGAGCTTTCGAGCTCTTTTATTGATAATTCTAATTCTCCAGTAAGCACATAAAAATGCTCGATCTTTTTCTCGTGATAATGATGTCCTCTTTCTTGACCCGATTTGGCGGAGTCCAGCTCCCAGTAAACCAATTGCTTGAAGGCTTGATCAGCCCGATTGAGTATCTGGGCCATTTCTCCCTTTACAGAAAAAACCCGCCGCTCAAGCCTATCATCTCCTCCCACAGGGAGATCTTCAATGAACACTTTGGTCGTTATTGAGTTTGTTGGGTTATTTGGGTTCATTTGGTTACTTGGGTTACTTGGGTTACTTGAGTTCTTTGGCTTTATTGGGTTAAACTATATCCTTATCCTGTTCCCTGCTTCCTGGTTCCTCGTTCCTTTTTCCTCTTACCCTACACCCCTTTATTTTCTCAGTCCTTCGTCCTCAGTCCTTTTTTTTCGGATTTCCTCAAAGCCCACAGCACCGGCGCCAAAAGGACAAGGGCCACGATGAAGAAGGGAATGCCTCCACTCTTATGAAGTTCACTGCCCAATATTCTCACATCCACATAATTTCCCAATAAAGTTAGCGTAACGATTCTCAGCCCATTTTTAACAACGGTAATTGGGAAAATAGATAAAATTAATAATAGAGACTGTTACGATAAAAACAGAAAAAACGGACTTTTTTAAAAATCAAAGGTCAGCTGAGTATATAATTTTTTCATTGCCCTTTTTGCTTTAGCTTTTGTGTTAGTTTTCATATCAGCGAATAGAAGGAGTACCTGACAGGCATCCGATAGGTATCCGAGAATCCTTGCTATCTTTAAAGTGTTAACAAAGAACCTGTTCAGATATAGTTTGTTTTTATCATTCTCAAACCCTCTTTCAACCTGGGGGCGTATTTCCTGCAATAACCTTTGGGAAACCTTGGTGTGAAGGGGAATTATTCCGAAGTGGTGTTCATCCATTAAAGAACGGACATAAAATTCTTGATAACAGTTGCCATGTAACCGGCAAAGGCTGCAAGCAGGAGGATCTATCGGAGTAATATAGCAGTGCATCTCAGTGTCAGGGTCGTAGCCATCCCACGATAGGGGAATCCCCTCCGGGCATTCTGGACAGCCCCAATCAAAGTATTCTCTCGGAGGAGACATATTCTCACGAACCCTTGTTAAGACAGCCGTATGGGATTGTTTTCTTAACTCCATTTTCTGATCACTGCTGATATAGCCCATGTCTCCAACAACGACAGCGATATAAAGAGATAACTCATTTTGGGTATTTTGAATCATCGAACTTAAAAACTGCCCTTCATGAACGTTGGCCGGTGCAATAAAACTGACCAGAGGGATCAAAAGGTTTTTGCCTTTTACCATGAGCCAGAGGCGTAAAGTATGCTTCTTATATCCAACAAAATAGGGGCTTTGTCCACTTTTTTTAGTTCTTTTGCCTTTCGCTGCCCCTTGCGCTGTATACTCTTTAGGACATTGGCACTCTCCAGCACATTGGCATTTTTTTAGCAAAGCCATGGCAACTTGCCGGCATATCTGTGGCGTCTGGAACCGCAACCTTGACCCGGGGCAAATTGACCATATTTAAAAAGTTTAAAGTAATCATTTGAGCGATCTTTTCAAATCCAGGAGGCTTTAGGTGGTCCCTAAACTCAGATATACAAAGCGCCCAAAATTTTTGCGCATATTTACAACAATTTTCTATGCCCTGTCATTCCGGGCTTGACCCGGAATCCAGTCTATATTCTGGATTCCCGCTTTCGCGGGAAAGACGATTCATGAGCATTTATTTATGTCGCTATGTATAGAATACGATTTGTAGGCGTCGCCTTCTTATTTTTAAAACGACAAAAATCCCGAAAAGACCTTCTGGATTTGAACTCAGCGGATACTTTATTAAACGAGGTAACTCCCTTGATCATCGTTAATATATGGGCTCTGTAAAGTTGACTCGTTTTAAACTGCCTCACGTGACCTTGAGTGTTAAACTTTCTAAATGGAAAAAGGAAATCGATTTCTTCATCAGGAATGTGAGGGGAAATCTTTTCCAAAATAGGATCTACATCGAATCGTTGTTTTGCATTCTTATTCATAATATTCCACTCCTTCTGGAGCGGAATATTACCAAAATGCTTATTCACTTAGCTCCTAATTGCCCGCTTTGGAGCGCATGAGTGGCTGCCGATGCCCGAATTCTCGTCAGGGACGGGGGGCGAGGTGAGGGGGCACACCCATGGCTTCGGCATACCGCGCGTCGCGGTCCGCAAAGGCGGAGGCAGGGCTTGCGCCTGGCAGGAGCTGGCCCGGGCGGCCATGCTAGCGGCTCTCCAGCCTGTCGGCCTGGGGAGAGGGTGGCGGAGGAAGGAGCCGGCGCTGGGGCCGATACACTAAATTAGGAGCTAAGTGAATAGGCATTTACGAAATATTGGGAGCTAAATCACATAGATTTAGCTTGATTATTAGCTCGATCATAAAATAGCACGTTTTCCTTTAATTATTAAATAGTTATAAGTTTTATCGTAACAGTCTCTATGAGGGATAAATAATCATTCCGATTGAGTTTCGTTCCTTGATCGATTGCGAGAAAATACATCCCCATTCCCAAATGATTAAGGTTAAGCCACAAACATAAGAATAATTTACCTTCGCCAATAGGCTTTTTCTATTTAAAAACAAAAAGTACCCGCTTACCAGAGGAATTAAAATAATGTGCGAATATAATTCGTTGCGAAATGACAGCGTTATCAATTCCTTCAGTGGGCCGTAGTAAATCGCTCCCAGGAGGATATTAAAGGCTGGGAAAAAAATGTTCTTTGAAATAATCATAAATAAGTTGATTACGTTTGTTGAGTTCGTTGGGTTTATTGGGTTACTTGCGTTTCTTGCCTTTTCCGCCCTTCTCGCCTTTCTCATTCTTCATTTTGCATTTTTCATTTCTTTTTTTGTTCCATCTTTCCATCGTTCCAACATTCCTTTATTCCTTTTTCCCCTTTTCTTCCAATATTCCACTATTCCATTATTCCATTTTTCCAATTTTTTCTTTTGCCCCTTGCGCCTTGCAGATTTATTTGCTTTCACACCCTCCACCCTACCCCCAACACCCTACTCCCTTTTTATTCATTGAATTGCCCCGTATCAATCCACTCTTTTTTCAGCACGGACCAGAAATCCTCAGCCAAGCCCTTCAGAATATAATCATACGGCAGCCATCCATAACCCTCTTCCCCCCATCCCTTGCCCCACGAATTCCTGATGAGCATAGCGCCGGTGGTTTCGATTTTTCCATAGCTGTTTTTGATTTTCATCTTGTCGTCATAACCAACCGTCACGTTGGCATGACCGCCTTCTATCTTTTCTTTGGAGGATGGAAAGGGAATCTTCCCCTTTTTATCCGCCTGTTCGATCGAATTATATACCGTAAAGCCGAACATTGCCGGATGGCCTTTGGCAAGATATGTTTTCACTTTGTTTAAAACCTCTGCGGCCTTTGTCGCCGGAGGGTCATGGCGGAAATATTTTACCGCCTGATAATTTTGGGCAAAGGCATAGCAGAAGGCCGGCGGCTCTCTGTCAAACTTTTTATCATCATCGGTATATGGCCAATAGGCCTCGGGGGGTACTCCGAAAAGAACCATTGCGCCCATGGTAGACCGGAGAAATGCCCCCGTATCCCCGTCCATTTTCATCAGGTTGCGGGTTACTTTATAAAGGAAAAGGCGGGAGGAATCCGTATGCCTTCCAAAAGCTTTCCTTTCATAATATTCGATGACACCCGCTCCGGCATGGGCCGTGCAGGATCCGAGCTTTCCCTGGTCTTCAACAGGAGAACACCATTCTCGAAGGTCAACTCTTACAGGCAATTTTCCAGCTCTTAAGACCTCGGTTGGCTCAAGGACCTTTTTCACGCCTTCGGTTTTTTCCGTGTAATCCCTGAAATCAGGATAATCCGGAATCCACCCCATCCCATACTTTCCGCTCCCACTCATTTCCATTTCTCCCCCCCTTCCTATGAACGATCAGCTTTGAGCTATGAGCTATTTTCCCTTTTTCCTTTCCCCCCTCTCCTGCCTTCTGTACCCTTTTTCCCCTCGCAAGATATTTCTTAACTTGCCCTTTTTCTATTCTCCTGCATCCCGCAATTGTCCGCCCCCCTTTTTTCACCATAAATTTACAACTGAAAATGCAAAGTGAAGGTAAGCAAGGGGTAACCATTCAGTGACGTGGGGCTATAGGAGGAGCTCTCCCCGGGAAAGATTCTGTTGTTGGCCCGGGGGCCAGGCCAGTACGCGCTGGAAGCATCGGCCGGGATACCCCTGGTCAAGCTGAACCCGCTGAACTTCCGCCGCGGAAGGCGGGGGGCGTCATCCCCGCCCCATCCATGAAGAAATTAACGCCTTATGGTTCCAAGCGGACTGGACTGGCCCCCGGGCCATGGGCGCCCTTGGCATTTACGCCGAACCTTTCCTCTTCCGACCTTGGTCACCCACTCCTCACTGAATGGTTACAGCAAGGGGGAATTCCCACTTGACATCATTCCCACATTTGATTATGATGGCATCTAGAAACGGAGGTTTTACCCATGGATAGGATCAGCTTGACCGTCGACTCCAAGAAACGCATCTCTCTAACTAAACTTCTCCCTCCCGGAAACATCCGTTCCGTTCGAGCCTACACGGATGGTCTTCGAATTGTACTCGAACCTATGATGGAGGTTCCGGTCGAGGAGGCCTGGCTTTTCGAAAATAGGGACTCGCTAAAAAAAATCCTCACCGGGCTTTCTCAGAAGGGATCCGTCAAGCGCGGATCTTTTGCCAAGTACGCCAAATAGGAATCGATGCACGAACTGATCTTCACACCCCAAGCCGACGCCGACCTTCGGGAGATTGAAAATAACCCCTCGCAAAGGGATATTCTCAAAACCGTTAGGAAATGCCTGGGCTTTCTTGAAACCAACACGCGGCATCCATCTCTGAACACGCACGAATTTCGATCCCTCAAAGGGCCTAACGGGGAAAAGGTCTTCGAGGCCTATGCCCAGCAGAAAACACCTGGCGCCTACCGGGTCTTCTGGTATTATGGACCTGAGAGAGGAATGATTACGATCGTCGCCATAGCACCTCATTCCTGATAAGCTTATAAACTGACTTCCTCGCCGTAATTAAAAAAGAACCGTCCCTTTTGATCATCATTTAAACCGCATCGCCGGGATAACGGTTTTGGAACCCGCTTGAGGGGCCATTTGTCTCTCCCAGAGCCTGCTGGACGCGCAGAGATAAAAAAGAATTTTTAAGCAAATAGTTTAAAAACCTGAAAAAATATTTTGGTTGATATCTTTCTCTGCGTACTCTGTGTGCTCAAGCGAAGCTGGTGAGAGAAAATAATTTTTATTTACGGAATTCCGTCCTAAATGATTGTTTCCAGACCCCAAAATGCCACTCTAAGCCCTAAAACCACTATGCTTTTTATAGCTTTATTCTATCCTTTCAGATAGTTCGCTTGGCCCGACCCCAAAAGATACTTTTTCCCAAGTCTTTCCCAAGTCTTGACTTGACTTCATTTGTCGCAAGAAGTAATATCGTGTTTAGGAGGTGTCACGCATGTCTAAAGTCATTGAAGCTATCTTTGAAAATGGGATATTCAGACCTTTAAGCGAACCCCATCTCAAGAATCATCAGCGAGTCCGGATAGAGATCCTCTCTGAAGACAATGAAGTCTCGGTCGAAGCCCAGAAAAAGATCCTCCTGGAATTCGTGGGGCTTGGGAAGAGTAATGTTACTGATGTCGCCAGGAACCATGACCGATACCTCTATCTAAAGGATTAACTCGATGCCCCAAAACAAGATCTTCGTTGATACAAGTGCCTGGTACGCTATTATTGATAAGAATGACCGAGATCATGCGGTTGCTGTAACCAAGATCCAAGTTCTCGACCGTCCCCTTGTGACGAGTAACTATATTCTTGATGAAATATTAACATTGCTTAAAGCAAAATTGGGATTTACCGTTGCAGTTCCATTCGGCCAAAAGTTATGGAATCAAGAAATTTCGGCCTTGGTTCGAATAACCGAAGACGATGAGGAAAGAGCTTGGAGAATATTCCGCCAATACGATGATAAAGGTTTTAGTTTTACAGATTGCACGTCCTTTGCTTTACTTAATGGAGCGTCTTGATATTAATACCGTCTTTGCCTGTGATAACCATTTTATTCAGTATGGAAAATTTGTGATTCTGTGAATGGTTTTCATTTTGCCTCCCTTGTCCACGTCCCAAACGACACTACGTCCTCTCATCTCTCATTTTTCCTTCCTTACACCTTAACCTAACCCTTTTACCTTAAACCTTTTTTAATCGCCTCACGCCTTACGGCTTTTGCTATAAGCTATGAATTATCAACTATTCACTATGAGCTTTCAGCTTTTCTCCTTCCTTCTCCTCCCTCGTCTTTCGTCTTTCGTCTCTCGTCCTTGACTCCCGTCTCCTGTCCTTCTTCATTCCGCAATCCGCATTCCGCATTCTGAGGCCCCGCAACTCTTATCCTTCTTCCATGATTCCTTTAACCTTGCATCTTATACCTGGAACATTACACCTTATACCTTAATTTTGCACTCACCAGTTTTCTGTCTCGTTCCTCGCTCATTAAACCCGAAAATCAGTACTCCCTAAATTCTGAAAAGTTGATCGCAATGAATCATTATTAATGAAATGTTTCATTTGAATCAACGTTATATATAGAAACAAGGAGAGGACACACTCCAAAGGGTGACATAGAAAAAAATACTTTTGTATGTTACCAGATATTTTCAAAAAAGAAACCTCCTGTTAGAGATAAGAGTATGTTCCACCAAACTCAA